>CASFXO010000177.1 GCA_949298665.1 uncultured Lentisphaeria bacterium | reverse complement strand
CCATACGGGACATGCCGGAGACGGAACCGCCGTATCCCGGAAAACGACCGGAGAAACCAGGCACTCCGGATGCATTTCAATACTATACAGCTTCATCGGTTTTTTGGCAAATTCGGGATATTTGCATTTTTATGGAACCGGCAATACATTAATAATTCTAAATTCAGGAGATGACCCGGATGAAAAGAAGTGATTTTTTACCGTTTACCCGGCCTGCCGTCAACGAGGCCGATATTGAAGCCGTAACCGCGGTTCTCCGTTCCGGCTGGATCACCAACGGACCGAAGAACGCCGAATTCGAGGAGAAGATCTGCCACCTCACCGGCAACCGGTACGCCGTGGCCCTCTCTTCCGCCACCGCAGCCATGCACCTGCTGCTCAAGGTGATGAAAATCGGCGCGGGCGACGAAGTCGTCACTCCTTCCATGACCTGGGTTTCCATCGTCAACATGATCGTGCTGGCCGGCGCGAAACCGGTGTTTTGCGAGGTCGACCCCGATACATTGCTCGCCACTCCGGAAAGCATCGCCGCCGTCCTGACCGACCGGACCCGGCTCATTGTGCCGGTTCATTACGCCGGAGCGCCCGTGGATCTGGATGGAATCCGGCGCGTGGCGGGGAATATTCCGGTGGTGGAGGATGCGGCCCATGCGCTCGGTACGTATTACAAGGGGCGGCATGTCGGTTCCAGCGGTACCGCCATCTACTCCTTTCATGCCATCAAAAACATCACCACTGCGGAAGGCGGTATGCTGGTGACCGATGACAAGGAGCTGGCGGACGCGATTCGACGCTGGAAGTTTCACGGAATCGGGATGGATGCCTTCGACCGGCAGAACCGGGGGCGTTCGCCGCAGGCGGAGGTGCTGGAGCCGGGTTTCAAGTACAATCTGACCGACTTGCAGGCCGCCCTGGGCGTGAGCCAGCTGGAGCGGCTGGTCAACATCAACCGCCGCCGACGGGAACTGGCGATGCGGTATCGGGAAAAACTGGCCGGAGTGGAGGAAATCCGGCCGCTGAAGGATCCCGCCGGATACGAGTTTGAACACGCCTGGCACCTCTTTGTGGTGCGGGTGGATTCGCCGAAGTTGACGCGGGACGAGTTCATGGCGGCGCTGAAGGCGGAAAACATCGGGACCGGACTGCATTTCCGCTGTGCCCACCTGCAGAAGTATTATCGGGAAGCGATGGGGTTCCGCCCCGGAATGCTCCCCGCGACCGAATACAACAGCGACCACATCTGTTCGCTGCCGCTCTTCCCGGACATGACCCCGGAGGACGTGGATGATGTGGTGGCGGCGATCCGGAAGGTACTGGCCTGATGCAACATCCTGCGCATATGGAAGAACGTGACCCGGAATCCCGGCGCGGCGCCGAGAAATGGCTGTGGCTGTTCACCGCGGCGGCGCTGCTGCTGTTCCTCGGCCGCAACGATCTGTGGGGATCGGAGGACCGCTGGGCGGAGATTGCCCGGAATATGCTGCTGAATTCAGATGTCCTGCATCCGGCGATCAACGGGGTGGTTTACTTCGACAAGCCGCATCTGACCTACTGGCTGATTTTGCCGTTCGGACTGCTGTTCGGCGTGCTCAATGAATTCGTGGTGCGTCTGCCCAGCGTGCTGGCCGCGCTGGTGACGTTGTGGGGGACATTGCGGCTGGCCCGGCAGCTGTATGACCGGCAGACGGCGCTGCTGGCGGGGTGGCTGCTGGCGGGCTGTTATGGTTTCGTCTTCTGGGGCCGGGTGGCGGCGGCGGAGATGGCCAATGTGGCGGCGATCGTGCTGGCGGCGGCGTGGTTCCTGCACTGCGCGCAGAAGGGGGGCTTCTGGAGTTATCTGCTGTTTTATCTGATCGCCTTCTGCGGGGCGTGGGCCAAGGGG
>CASFXO010000176.1 GCA_949298665.1 uncultured Lentisphaeria bacterium | reverse complement strand
AACCGTGGGAATGCTGCTTCTGGCCACTACGTATACCGGATTGGAGTTGGTTGAAAACCTGCGCCGCACGCCGTGGAACCGGCGTTTCTTTCCAGGATATCTGATTTTGCTGCTCATGCTGCTGATGGCCGCACTCATTTCCCGGTCCTGGGTGGGCGAAAAATTTCTCCCGTTAAGTCTGTGCCTCTTCGCCGCCGCCGCGGGCATTTCCGGACTGAGTCGCCATGCCGCGAAGCTGCCGGCGTGCCCGGTGCCGCCGGGATTGCGGCAATGGCTGTCCGGAGCGGACAGCCGACTGCTCGCCACACTGGCCGTCATCGTTGCGACCTGGCTGATTCTGCAATCCCTCAACCTGCATTTTGCCGCGACGCTGGTTCTCTGGGAATTTGCCGCGGCGCTGACCTGTCTGTTTTGGTGCCGGATTAATACGCGCACTGGCCGTTGGATGCAGGAAGAAAAAAACTTTCAGTTCATGCTCGGCCTCCTGCTGGTGGTCGGTGTGGTGCTCCTGCTGCTGCTGAAGATCACGCTGCCTCATCTGGACGACCTGACAATCGCCGTCGGAGCACCTTACTGGCTGTGGATCGTTCTGGGAGTGATCTCGCTATTGTCTTCTTTCTCCATGAACCCCGGCACCGGGTCTCCGACGCGGAAGGACAATCAGCATGAATGATCTCTTCAAGCGCACCCTGCAAACCGTTCTTGCCCGGGCCGCCGACACCCGTCTGGCCGGTCCCCGGACCATCGGTTTCAACGGACGTCGCCTCGGGCGCCGGGCAGGGAATGCACTGGAATTTTCCGAATACCGCGAATACCGCCCCGGCGATGATCTGCGGCGGTTGGACTGGAATGTTTTCGGACGCCGGGAACTGCTGATGATCAAGGAATTTTCCGAAGAAGTCGATCCCCGGTGCGATCTGCTGCTGGATCATTCCCGCTCCATGGCGGTCACGCCGGAAAAAAGCGCGGCGGCATTCGGTCTGGCCTCGCTGCTGGCCCGGGCGGCGCTCAATGCGGGATTTTCCCTCGCAATGCTCCATGCCGCCGACGTCTGGCGCAAAGAACCGCATCCGGAATCGCCGCCGGACTGGCTCGCTACAGCATTCGACGCGACAGCCAACCCGGGCGACGGTCTGGCCCGATACGGCGGGACACTCCAGCGGCGGGGATTACGGATTCTGATCAGCGACCTGCTCTGGCCGGAAGATCCGCAAATTTTTCTCGGCGGATTCTCCGCCGGGGCAAAGCAGACGGTACTGATTCAGATTCTGGCCGATGACGAACTGGAACCCGTCCCGGGCGATTACGTTATGCTGGAAGATGCGGAGACCGGCGAAGTCCGGGAGCTTCCCATCGACGATGCCATGCGGCACCGCTTCCGGGAACGCGCCGCGCGCCATCAGGAAGCGTGGCGACGCGCTGCTGCTGCCCATGGTGCGCTGCTGCTGTGTTTTCAGGCGGGAGAACTGATACCGGACTGGGACCTTGCCCGGCTCTTTCAGGCGGGGGTGCTGCAATGACACTCACCGGCTGGACCAATTCCTGGAACCTTTTCGCCCTGACGGCGCTGCTGTTGCTGGTCCTATTATATCTTTTCCAGCGCCACGCCCGGCGGCAGCGGACGGCAACACTCTTTCTCTGGGATCGCCCGGAAGTGCCGCCGCGCAGCGGCGCCCGGTGGCATTTCCGCCGCTTTCCGCTGGAATTCTATCTGGAAGCGCTGGCACTGGCACTGCTGGCGGCGGCCGCAGCCGGACCGTTCTTCACGACCCGGGAGGAATATCCGCCACTGGCGGTAATCCTCGACAACTCCTTCTCCATGCGCGCCACCGCCGGTAATGGGGAAACGTTCCGCACACTGGCGCTGCCGGAGCTGCGCCGCCGTCTGGAGGAACTGCCCGGACGCCGCATTTTCTGGTTTGCCGCCGGACGCGCGCCGCGGCTGCTGGCGGACGACCGGAACCGTTTTGATTTCGAACGCGCCTGGACCGCGACAGAGGATACCGCCGATCTCACCGCAGCGCTCGCTCTGGTCCGCCGCACCGTACCCGAAGCGGAAATTCTCGTGGTGACCGATACGCCTCCACCGGAAAACCTCCAAAACGTTGAAGAAATCGGCTGGATCTCCGCCGGACAATCCCGACCGAATCTCGCCATCGTCAATGCCCGCCAAGGAGATGGTCGACTGCTGGCGGAGGTGGTGAACTGCTCCCCCCTCCCCGTGCCGGCCCGCCTGATTCTGACGCCGGGAAACGCGGAACATCCCCTGATGCTCGCCCCCGGAGAACGCAGCAAGGTCGTCTTCCGTCTCTCGCAGGAACAAACAGCAAGCCGTCTGCAACTCCGACTCTCCAGTGAAATGGACGTACTGGATTTCGACAATGAACGCATTCTCCTGCCGGAAGATGAGACGCCGATTCTGGTTCGTATTCAATCCGGCCTCTCCGATACCGCCCGTCAAGACCTTGAAGCAGTTCTGAATGCCGCGACCGGATTCCGACAGGCATTGACGGCGGAACTGGAAGTGCTCCCCCCCGGCCAGCCCTCCGACGCACACCGGCTGATCTGGCATCAGCCCGTTCCAGGGCGGTCCCGTCCCACGCTGACCGATGAACCGATCATTCTTTCCCCGGACCATCCTCTGACCCGGGGGCTGTCGCCGGATGAACTCCACTGGGCGGCCGTTCCGGATGTACGGCTTCCCGGCGAAACGCTGATCAGCCGCGGCGCTGATCCGGTCCTGACCGCGCTCCGACGGCTGGATGGAAAATGGGATTTTCATTTGAATCTCCAGCCGGAATCCTCCAATCTCGCCCGCCGCCCGTTGTGGCCGGCCCTGTTCTGGAACCTTGCCGCGCTGCTTCGCGCTGAACGTCCCGGAGCAGAATCCCGTAATCTGCGCAGCGGTGATCTGGTCCGGCTCCGCCTGCCTTCCCCCAAAACCGATTCCCTGCGCCTGCTCCTCCCCGACGGGACAGAACAACTCCTGCCGGCCCGGAGCGGACGATCGACCTTCCTCGCTCCGCCCCCCGGTATCAGCCGGATTGAAGCGGAAAATTTCCAGGAGGAAATCGCCGTCTCCCCCGGCAATCCCGCGGAATCCGACCTGCGTCGCTGCGCCCCCTTCCTCCGGGCCGGTATACCACCGGCAAACCGCGGCCGCCATGCCGTCCACAGCTGGTCTCCCCTGTTGTTCCTCGCCGCCATTCTGGTGCTGGCGCTGCATCAAATTCTCATCGGGAAAAAGCAGGAGGATACACGATGATGCATTTTACCTGGCCTGCCGCATGGCTGCTGACTCTACCGCTGGCAGTCCTGTTTTTCTATCGTCCTCCTGCGGGGAAATGGCTGCTTATTCTGCGCGTTCTGCTTTATCTACTGCTGATCGCAGCCCTTTCCGGACCGCTGATCCGGCATGAAGACCGGGCAGGCACACTGGCGGTGCTGATCGACGACAGCCGCTCCATGCCCGCCGGTTCCGCCTCTTCCGCCTCCACATTTCTCCGGGAATTGGAGA
>CASFXO010000175.1 GCA_949298665.1 uncultured Lentisphaeria bacterium | reverse complement strand
GGCCGCCTCTTCCGGCAGCCGCTCCGCCACCAGCGGCGCCATGGCCGTCAGTTCCCGGTGCGCCTCGACCACGCCGCCGAGCAGCCAGTAACTCATCACCAGCAGCGCCAGCAGCCCCAGCACCATGACGGAGCCCATCAGCGCATCCACATACATGACCCCCTTCAAGCCGCCGAAGGTCACATAAATAGCCACCACCGCGGCAAACAACAGCAGCGCCACATGATAATCCATTTGCAGCACACTCTGCAGGAAACGCGCGCCGCCGATCAGAACCACGCTGGAATAAAGCGGCATGAACACGAAAATCACCAGGGCGATGAAGACTTTCATGCCCGGGGAATGAAACCGTCTCCCGATGAACTCGGGAAACGTGTGCGCGTCCAACGCCTTGCCGATCCGGCGCGTCCGCCTGCCGAAAAACACGAACGCCACGAAAATCCCCACCGCGATGTTCATGAAGGACAACCACAGCAGCCCCATCCCGAACTGGCCGGCGATCCCCCCGAACCCGACGATCGCCGACGTGCTGATGAACGCCGCGCCGTAACTCATCGCCATGACGAACGGATGCACCGAGCGTCCCGCCAGCAGATAGTCCTGATGATTGACGGTCCGGCGATACCCGCGGTACCCCAGCCAGCCGATGCAGAGCAAATACACCAGAGCGGTAATACCGAAAAGCGTGGCATTCATGCTTGACCGTCCTCTCCTTCATCACCTTCTTCGTCCGAACGGTTCCAGTTAACCGCTCCGTACACGACGCAGACCAGCACTGCGGCAATATTGGCAATAAACGCCGCAGCGACCCAGCCGTCACCCAACCCCAGCATAAAATAGACTCCACTTGTTCCAGAAAGGCCGGAACGGACCGGCCCGCTGCGATTTGTCCTTATTCGTCCATATTTGTGTAATATAATCCGCAGAAAGAGATACGACAATGCCGGGAATCCGGGTTTTACGTAAATCTTTTCGTTTTTCTCCGAACCGTTCGCCATTTTCAGTGAACACTTTTTTGCGAAAATCTCCGTGGTTTCGTCTTGACAATGTTCACGGACTCCATTAGATTGCCCCCATATGCACGGATAACCGTGGAAGAAGCCACCATCACTGAAACAAGGATCTGTTCGAACCGGTCTGCAACGGCAAAAACCTTTCGGAAGAAGCGATCCGGTCGGAAATGTGCGGATACGCCCCCGGCCGGCAATATTTTCATCAGCAAGGAGCTCCTGTCATGAAATCCCCTTTTTTTGATGTCTACCCGCTGTGCGTCCCCACGGACGAAACATCTGAAATCCGTATCCGTCCGCTTTTCGCCCACACCTCGTTTCTCCGGCGCCCGGTTCGGGAAGTGCAGTCGATCCGGGTGGATGGACGCCGGACCGACGGCTCTTATGCCGACTGGGCAGAGTTCGAAACGACGCCCTTCCGGATGGACGGGGAGGAACTGGTGATCGCCTACCCGTTCGCCGATGAAATGGAATACGCCTTCCGGCTCCTCGGCGACGGTCCCGACGGAAAACCGGAAATTCTATTGACCGCCCATGTATATGCTCTGGCCCCGGACCTGCTGCGGCTGCGTCCGTACAAAGGCGATTTTCATATTCACAGTTTCCAATCCGACGGTCTGGAGGCGCCGTCCTATGTCGCCTGCTGCGCCCGCCGTGCCGGATTTGACTTCATGGCACTGACCGACCACCGGCAGTACGGTCCGTCTCTGGAAGCGATGGCCTTCGTCAACTCCGTTCCCACGGATCTGCGTTGCTATCCCGGAGAGGAAGTGCACCCGCCGGAATGCCGCCCGCATATCATCAACTTCGGCGGGTCGTTCAGTGTCAACGACGAATACCGCAGCGACGAGGCCGCCTACCGCCGGAGTGTTGCGGAACGCATGAAAGAGATTCCGGATGAACTCCCGCCGGAACTGAAATTCCAGGTTGCGGCCGGCGAATGGGCCTTCGACCGGGTCCGGGCCGCCGGGGGCGTCGCCATGTACTGCCATCCCTACTGGAAACCGCATGAACGCACCGATGTCCCCAATCTGGTCAACGAATGTTTGCTGAAACGCCGGAAATTCGACGTGCTGGAAGTCATCAGCGGTTATGCCCGCCCCAATATGGAAGGCAATGCGCTGGCAATCGCCCGCTACCAGCAGGAACGCGCCGCAGGCAATCCGATGCCGGTAGCCGGAGTCAGCGATTCGCATTGCTGCGATGCGGAGCCATTCGGATGGTACTGCACGCTTGTTTTTGCCGAAAGCGCGGATTTTTCCGATCTGGCAGCGGCCATCCGGAACGACCGGGCTCTGGCAGTGGAGGCGGTGGAAGGCGAATTCCCGCGACTGATCGGCGATTTCCGACTGGTCCGTTACGGCTACTTCCTGCTGCGGGAATTCTTCCCGCTGCATCAGCGCCTCTGCCGGGAAGAAGGATTGACCATGCTGGATCTGCTGGCCGGCGACGAAAGCGCCCGGGACCGGCTGAGCTCCATGCGGGGCCGGGTCCCGCGCCTGTATCGCCGTTACTGGCGTTGAACCGTCGCTTCGCGCGTCGCCGGAATGTTCCGGCGGCGTCCGCCGCGGCGGGATTCGTCCCGCTATACGCTCTATTCACCACCGGGATCCGGCAGCGTGTTTTGCTGACCGGAATCTTCGGCAGCGGTCGTCATGTCCCCGGCAGCCCCGGACAGGATCCCGTTCTCCAGCGGCCGCGCATCGATCAAAATGTGTCGTACCGGATAATCGGGATTGAGCATCCGGTTATGAATTTCCCAGAACACTTCCTCGGCCATCACGGCAGGATCAGCGGCCACACCGGCCCATGACACCGTGCCGTCTTCGGAACGTCCGCAACAGTCGGCGTTCATGGAAAACACGTCCGCTTCGGACACGCGAAGGCCGGGGTGAATCCGCCTTTTCCGCCAGAACCGGACAGCCGCACGATCCGAGGTAAAGAGAATGCCGCCCTCCCCTGCGTCACAGCTCCGCCTTTCCGGAATATGCCGCCTCCGTCCGCCGTCATTCCGTTCTCGCCATAAACACTCGAAGATCGCCCCCCGCTGCGTCGCCACCGGATCCGGAAACCCAACCACCCGTACCTCCCGAACCCCCTGTCCGGTGAAAAAATCCACCGCCGCGGCCGCAGCCTTGTACGGGTCGATATTCACCGTGGTGCACCCGCCGTCCGGAAAACCGCGCATTCCGGTCCCGACTTGAGGCAGGGGCACCGGCGACGCGACCAGGCGTCGATCGTAACTGCCGCAGTACACCACTCCCCCGCACCCGGCAGCGGCTGCGCGAATGGTTTCCGCAGAGGCGTCCCGGACAGCCAGGGACACTACACAGGGTTCTTTTCGCAACCATTTCACGCACAAACGCATGAAGGTTTCCAACCACACCGGATGAATGGTCGTCTGCTGCGTTTCATCCGGGTTGAGCAGCAGCAGGATCCGCAGTTCCTGCTTGCGCCGCCGCGCGGTCGGCATCACCAGAAGCCGCCCCCGGGAATCCCGTACCAGCCAGCGGTCACGCACCAGCATATCCATTGCGCGGTACGCAGTGGCATAGCACAAATCGAACTGTGCCGCCAACCGGGCGACCGGGGGCAGCCGACTTCCCGGTCCGAAGCGACAGGACCGGATCTGCGCCACTACATATTCCAGCATGGCGGCAGCGCGACGATCACGTTTCATGATAACTCTCCACAGGCAAATTTTCCTCCAGGCAGCAGCAGATGGCGAATGGGGTAATTCGGATTCAGCAGCCGGTGGTGAACCTCCCAGAAGAGCATGTTGCCGATCATCGGCCAATCCACCGCCATCGTGGGAAATTCCGAAAATCCGGGCACCAGCAGCCGCTCCCCGTCCATGGACAGCAAATGATCAGCGGAAAGCACGATGTCCTCCTCCCGGCAGACTTCCAGAAAACGCTCCGCAGACCGGTCGGAAGCCAGATAGTAACCGACCTTTCGCCGGTCGCGAATACCTCCGACCTCATTCTCCGGGAGGCAGCTGCCACCGGCTTTGTCCCAGAGAAACGCGAAAATCCGACATCGCCAGCGCGCCACCGGCGTGTCCTCCCCCATGGCAACCACGTACTCAACGCCCCTGTCCCGGAAATAAGCCACCGCCTGCTCCGCTGCCAGAAAAGGATCGGGGTTGACCGTGGAAACCGTCCCGCGAAAATCCTCTCCGAACAACGTCGCCGCGGCAGGCACCGGCAGCGTTCCCTGTTCCAGATACTGGTCGTATTCTCCGATCAGGATCACCGCGTCGGCGCCGCCGGAATTCTTCAGGATCATTTCGGCCGACCATTCCCGGCGGGGGGCGGGAACGGCTCCGATCCGGTAACCCGCTCGAACCGTCTGCTGCCGGATCTGGCCGAACACCGTATCCTGGATTCCTCCGGGATACGCCGAGGTGTTGTCCCAGAAAATCGTGATCAGCCGTTCCCCCGGCACGCTGCGTTCCCGATCGGCCACGCGATACCCGCCGGAATGCCCGTCCGCCGCCAGCTGACCGGACGCCACCAGGCCGGACAACGCCCGGAAGGCGCTGCCGTAACTGACCTTGAACTTGGCTGCCAGACGACGGATGGAAGGGATACGGTCGCCGGGACGATATTCGCCGATGGCGATACGCGCGACAATATAATTCAACAGGGCGGCGCAACGGATTTTCGGAGTCATGCCGCCCCTCCCCCTAGCGCAGACGAATCCGGTAAAGTTCCGCGCCGGCACCGAAATAAATGGTCCCGTCAGCGGTCAGACATTCCGCCTGCGAGTCATGCAGACTGCCGGAAAATTTCCGTGCGATCACCGGCGAGCGGAGAATCGGCACCGCCCGCCCGTTTTCAAAATCAATCTCCATCAGTGCATCTCCAACAAATACATAGGCCCGCCCGTTGAAACTGCCGATCGGCTTCATGGTGCCTTTTTCCCGGATCAGGACCTCCCTGACCACCCGCCGCCGGTTGACATCCACCAGAAAAACGGTCCGGAAAGTACGCCCCAACGTCCATATCCGGTTCTCATCCAGATGGAAGGCCCCCAGATAATATTGTTCCCGTTTCCGGGGTTCGAACTGCCACACCACTTTCCGGGAAGCGGGATCCCATAGAAAGATACAGGCATTTTCCGCTTTTGCAACCGCACTGGTGCCACCGTTGATATCCGAAACCCCGAATAAACAGCCGTCGGCCGTTTCCGCCAGCGCCCGGATGCTCTGATCCGGGATGACGTTGCGGGTAAAATGCCATGCTTCCGTCTCCGGATTCCATTCGACGATCCCGCCGCCAAGCAGGCCTTTCAGCGGCATGGCCGGTCCGAAAATCCGTCCATCACTCCCCTGAAGCAACTGAAAGACCCGGTCCTGGGAAGCACTTTCCCCCAAACAGACGATCGGCTTGCTCTGTCCGGTATTGACATCCAGCAGATCCAGATACGCATTGACATAGCTGCTGAGCAGCAACCGTCCCCCCGGCAATTCCCGGCAGCAGTAGATCTGCACGCCACCGCGTGACGGCTTGCCATACTGACGGAAAACCGGTCGCGCGTCCCCGTGTTCAAAAGAGGCCAGAGCCGCCGGCGAAAAACTGCCGACCCAGATCCGGCCATTCAGCCCGGGACTGATGGAATACACCAGCGGATGCAATGGAGAAAAATCGGTAGCGACCGTGGTTTCCGACCCGTCCGGATTCCCGAGCACCAGCCGTCCTTCGGGATCAATGCGCAGCGCCCGGCGTCCATCCGGCAACGTCAGGACTTCCGGAGGCAGATGGTCATGATCGTACCGAACCGACGGCATATCCGTCCCGGTAACCACATTCGCCGTCCCGTCGGAACACCGGAAATACTGTCCGTTCAGAACAAAATGAATATTGCCTTCGGCATCACGCCAAAGCCGCACCCGACCGTTTTTCCGGCGCATTTCCTCCGGCACCAGCTGCCGGGAACGCTTCGATCCGGGATGATAACTCCACACTTCCGGATGCTTTTCGCCCGCGGAAAAGTAGATGTATCCATCCCGACCGACAAACAGATCGATCACGTACTTCTGCGCCGGATCGGGACTTACCCGGCCGCTGGCACCGGTTGCTCCGGTTGCCGGATCCAGCCAGCCGATTTCCACTTCCGGATAGGTCCCCGCGTAAAAAACGCCTTCGGGCGAAACGTCTGCGGCAACATTCAGAAAGTAATCATTCGTCAGCGGCAAATGATGCACCTTCCGCGTACCGTCATCGGGATGAAATTCCACGACGATGCCGTCCTTGCCGGGCCCGACCATGGCAAACAGTTTGTCGCCCGAGGTCCGGGCCAGCAGCACCCGCGGCCGGTATTCGGACAAATCCAGCCAGATCGTTTTGCCCGTGTCCGGGTCCACCCCCAGCACTCCCCGCCGATCCGGATGCCGGACCGGAGCCCATGCCCGGATCCGACCGTCGGCGGAACGGGTCAGGCCGATCACCGGCAGGGAAATGGAGCCCCGCACCGGCGCCCCCAGAGATTCAATCCGAAGTGGCTCCGCCTTTACCGTCACCACCATGACCAGCAGCAACAACCGGAAAAAAGCCTTCATTTTTAAAAAATATCCCAGTGGTTATCGATATGTCCGATGCTCCAACCGCGATTAAAAACCGGAGACTGATACGGATGGACGCGGTCCTGCACGACTTCCCCGGTTACATGTCCGTCCACCCAGGCGACCGGCACCATGTTTTCATGAATCTGGGCCGAAAGCTGCCCGGCGGCCCCGGAACTCTCCTGGTAATACACCTGATAATAACCGCGCAAAGCCTGCTCGGCATCGGTACTGTTGTAGCGGCTTTCCGCATAACAGATGGTCGCGGACGGTTTCCGAATACCGGACAATCTGGCATTCTCCTCCGTGCCGCCGCCCAGATAACAGTAGTTGTACCCATAAGAGACAAACGCAAATACGGAAACGTTCCACTCCTGTTTGCGCACACTTCCGCGCAGAACGTCGAGATAAGCGCCCCCGGGACTGCCGTAAGGGGCGGCATATCGTTTCCGGCAAACCATCACGGTGCCGTCGCCGACCAGTTTTTCCCGGGAGAACACCGCGGGCCAACCGCCTTTCGCCTTGCCGACCACGCCGGGACAGGTCGTATCGGCATAATACGGCAGCCGATCATCATAATTGGCACCGTACAACATGGCGGCAACGCCGAGTTGTTTCAGATTGCTCAGGCAGGAGGCGCGGTTGGCGGTTTCGCGTGCCTTGTTCAGGGACGGCAGCAGCATGGAAGCCAGAATCGCGATGACCGCAATGACCACCAGCAGCTCGATCAAAGTAAAACGCTGTCTCTTCATAACCACATGACCCTTCCAATTCCTCAGAAAACAGAGTTTTCCAGATTCCCAACCGTGAACATTATAATCAAAGCTTTCCGGGAAGACAACACCGCCGTCGCGGATAACATCGCCAAACTGATCCATGATCTATTCATTTTTCTCCGCCCGGCCCTTTTCACCGGATGAATTGGCCGATAACCGCCGTCTGACGATTTTCCGCTCAAAAAGTGCTCACCTCCGTCTTTTTCAAGGTGGTAAAAAAACAATGCCATACTATATTATCTGAAGTTGTTGTTTCCGCAGAGGAGCTGCGACACGCCGAGCCCGGACGTTCCCCGCGCCGCCGCCCCGCCCTGAAATCAGGAGTAATTTGGTTATGACGCTGTTTGCGCTGCTGCTGGTCGGGACCTCGGCCTTCACTCATGCGACCTGGAATCTTCTATGCAAATCCCGAACCCCGTCCGGGGCGTTTTTTCTGGTATCGACCACCGCCTCGGTCACGGCGCTGTTTCCGTGTTTTCTGGGATTCGGCTATCTGCTGGGCAATGTCTCCGCCCGGTTCTGGCTGCTTCTGGCACTGACCGGAGCGGTACAGGCGGTTTACTACAACATGCTCGGCAACGCCTACCGATTGACGGAAATTTCCGTGGCGTATCCGCTGGCGCGCTCGATCCCGATCCTGTTCACGCCGATGATCACGGGGCTTTTCGGGCTGGGAGCGCCGCTCTCCTTCTCCGCGCTCGGCGGCATGGCACTGGTCTTCATCGGTTGCCTGGTGCTGCCGCAGCCGAACTTCCGGGCGCTCGCCCGATTCGGAGGACTGCGGGGAGCCGGGTTTCTGTTCATTCTGGGGGCGGCTTTTTCCACCGCCGTCTATTCGGTCGTCGACAGCGAAGCGATGGGGCTGCTGCGCGCGGCAGCGCCCGATGCCGGACCGTTCCGTCCCGCGCTGCTTTACATTTCCCTGGAAAACATCGCCATCGAACTCTTCCTCTTACCTTATATTCTGTACAACCGGACGGAACGGAACAACCTCAAACAGCTTCTGCGCACCGCTCCGGCCTATCCACTGCTTTCGGGTTTGATCTGCAGTGCCGGATACACGCTGGTGCTGGCCGCCATGACCCAGGCCAGCAACGTCAGTTACGTCGTGGCCTTCCGGCAGTTGAGCATCCCGATCGGAGCCCTGCTCGGCATCTGGCTGCTGCACGAAAAAAAGACCCGCCCCAAATGGGTCGGTCTGACGCTGCTGCTGACCGGACTGGTGATTGTCGCTCTGCATTGAGGGTTGCCGTGGAAAACGCGGATTTCCGTGCTATATTCTTCCGTGACATTGACAACTCAACCATGCGGAGACCGATATGACCCGGGACGAATTTCGCACCCTGCAGCAAAAACATGTGATTCTGCTTGACGGCGCCACCGGCACCGAACTGATCAAACGCGGCATGCCCGGCGGCGTCTGTCCGGAGGAATGGGTGCTGGCCCATCCGGAAGCCGCCGCCGCGGTACAGGAGGAATATCTGCGGGCCGGTTCCCGCATCATCTATGTCCCGAGTTTCGGCGCCAACCGCCTGAAGCTGGATGAATTCGGCCTGGGCGGAAAAACCACGGAAATCAACCGCGAACTGGCGGAACTGACGGTCCGGAACCTGAACGGACGCGCTTATGCGTTCGGCGACATGGCGCCGACCGGACAATTCATCGAACCGTATGGCGATCTGCCGTTCGAGGAGGCGGTGGGGGTCTACCGGGAACAGGCCGCCGCACTGCTGGAGGGCGGGGTCTCCGGATTCGTGGTGGAAACCATGATGGATCTGCAGGAAGCCCGGGCGGCGCTGCTGGCCATCCGCGAATTGTGCGATCTGCCGGTCATCGTCACCATGACGTTTGACCAGAACGGCCGGACGCTGACCGGATGCGACGCGGTTTGCGCGCTGGTCACGCTTCAGGCGCTCGGTGCGGATGCGTTCGGCTGCAACTGCTCCACCGGTCCGGAAAACATGCTCCCCATCATTGCCCGACTCCGGGACTTCGCCCGGATTCCACTGGTCGCGAAACCCAATGCCGGTATGCCGCAGCTGGTGGATCTGCATACCGTCTTTGACCTCGGACCGGAAGAATTCGCCGTCCGGACGGCGGCCATCGTCGCCGCCGGAGCCGGTCTGGTCGGCGGCTGCTGCGGCACCACGCCGGACCATATCCGGCAGCTCGGAGAAGCGATCCTCAATCTGACTCCCCCCGGAATTGCCCCCCAGCACACCGGCGTGGTTTCCGGGGCACGGGAATTCCGCGTACTGGCCCCCGAACAACCGTTCGCGATCATCGGGGAACGCATCAATCCCACCGGCAAAAAACGACTTCAGGATCAGCTGCGGGAAGGTGACCTGACTCTGGTCCGCGAATTCGCCGAAGAACAGACCGAACAGGGCGCCGCGCTGCTGGATGTCAACTGCGGCATGGCCGGCATCGACGAAGCAGAAATGCTGCCCCGGCTGGTCGCGGAAATCATCAGCACCGTTCCGACGCCGCTCTGCATCGATACCACCGATCCGGCCGCGGCCGAAGCCGCCTTGCGTCACTATCCCGGGCGGGCGTTGTTCAACTCCATCACCGCCGAACGAAACCGGCTGGAGAACTTGCTGCCGGTGGCGGCCCGTTACGGCGCCATGCTGATTGTCCTGCCGTTGACGGACGCCGGGATCCCCGACACTCTGGAAGGACGGATCGAAGCGTTGAATACTATTTTCGACCGCGCCGCGGCCTACGGCATCCGTCCATGCGACTGCTGCATCGACGCACTGGTCATGACGGTTTCCGCCAATCCGGATGCCGCCCGGCTGACGCTGGACACCCTTGAATACGCCTCGCGCGTCCTGCATGCCAATACGGTTTGCGGACTGTCCAACATCAGCTTCGGACTGCCCCGCCGGGAACTGGTCAATGCCGCCTTTCTCGGTATGGCGCTGGGGCGCGGTCTCAATATGGCGATCGCCAATCCCGCGGCGCCCGGTATCATGGACCTGGCGCGGGCGTCGGATGTCCTGACCCGCCGGGACGCCAGAATGACGACTTATCTTTCCCACTACGCCGCAGCCGGTGCCGGCGCCGTAGTGGAACACCCCGCCGCAACCAACACGTCTTCTCCGGCGGAAAAACTGTTTCAAGCAGTACTCCATGGCCATCAGGAACAGATCGACGAATTGGTTCAGACCGCCCTGCAATCCGGCCTGACGGCATCGCAGCTGGTCCATGAAACGCTCATTCCCGCCATCACTCTGGTGGGTGATCGTTTCGAGAAAAAAGAATTTTTCCTGCCGCAACTGGTGCAGAGTGCCGATGCCATGCGCCGGGCCATGCAGATCCTGTCCCCGATGCTGGAAATCCGGGACGATGACCGGCAGCAGCGTCCCCGCATCATTCTAGCCACGGTCAAGGGGGATATTCATGACATCGGCAAGAACATCGTCGGACTGATGCTGCGCAATTATGGATTTGACGTCATCGACCTGGGCAAGGATGTCGCTGCGGAAACCATTCTTGACACCGCCGAAAGTACTCGGACCACTCTGATCGGCCTCTCCGCGCTGATGACCACCACGATGACGGAAATGAATCATATCATCCACCTGGCGCATGAACGGCACCTGGACCACCTCCGCTTCATCGTCGGCGGCGCGGTACTGTCCGAGGAATATGCCCTGAAAATCGGTGCGAATTACGCCGCCGATGCCATGCAGACCGTCAAGATCGCCCGGGAATTCACCCGCTGAAGCACAACCGGTATCGGACTTCGGCGGAAGCTCATGCCGCAGGCGTCGGACGCAGTCGCGTCCGGCGCCTTTTTCCGCAGGCTCATCCCCTCCCTCCGACAGGTACTCTCCACAAAAAAAACTCCCGCATTTCCTCTAAAGGAGATGCGGGAGTTTTTCCTATTCGGGAAACTCAGCCTCAGCAGGCCAGGAATTCCTCCAGCGCCTGACCGGCTTCCCCATCGAACCGGGCGTTGAACGACGCCGCGCGGTCCGCCAGCGCCGCGAACAATCCGGCCGCCGGGCTCGGGGTATTGCCGACAAACGAAGTGTATTTCGGCTTCACCGTTCCGCGGCACTGATCCGCCAGGAACTGCTGTTCCGTGGCATAGGTGCTGTAGATGGTCTTGGCCGTCACCGTTCCGGTGTTGGTCAGCACGCTCGAATCCAT
>CASFXO010000174.1 GCA_949298665.1 uncultured Lentisphaeria bacterium | reverse complement strand
TCGAGGACGGGGCGGTGCTGAGCGCCTACGTGCTGATTCATCAATTCTGCCGGATCGGGCAGCTGGCGATGATCGGGGGGCGGACGATTCTGACGCAGGATGTGCCGCCCTTCTGCATGCTGGCCGAAAATGAATGCGTCTGCGGCCCCAACACCATCGGCCTGCGCCGGGCGGGACTGGGGGCGGAGGTGCGTCTGGCCATCCGGCGGGCGATCAAGACCTATTACTTCCGGGGACTGAACGGCGGCAATGCGCTGCATGCGATCGAAGCGGAGAATCCGGGGCCTGAAGTCCGGCATTTCGTGGAATTCATCCGCGCTTCGACGCGCGGCTCCATGCCGGGCGATCCGGCGCTGGCCGCGCTGGGCGAACACGGTACGTCGGAAGATCCGCAGTAGCGGGACCTTACAGGGAGAAAAAGATGTCGGGAAAATTCTGGAGAAGATTTCGGACCGCACTCGTGTTGTCGGCGGCGGTTGTCGGGATAGCCGGATGCGCCGGTCCGCGAAGTCGTTCGGCAGACGATCCGCTGCGGATCGGAGTGGTGCTGCCGCTGAGCGGAGAAAATGCGCAGGCCGGAAAACAGGTGCTGGCCGGGATCCGCTGCGCGCACGAAATGCTGCGGCGGGATCTGGGCAAGGATGTCCGGCTGCCGGAGCTGGTGGTGAAGGATGATCGCGGCCGGGCGGCCAGAGCGGACGCTGCGGTGCGCGAACTGGCGGACCGGGGGGTGGCGGCGGTGCTGGCCGGGTATCGCTCCAGTGAGGCGCTGGCGGTCAAATCCGCTGCGGCCGAACTGCAGTTGCCGGTTCTGACGCCGACGGCCACCAATGACGGTGTTACCGAGCGCAATCCTTACATGTTCCGTGCCGGTTTCAGCGACCGGCAGCAGGCGAAAGCGCTGGCTTACTATGCGCGTTACCGGCGTCGGTGCGGGCGGATGGGGGTCTTGCTCAATCTTGATGAAAATGCGGTTTATTCCCGGGATCTGGGGCGGCAGACGGCGCAGGAATTTGTGAATTTCGGCGGTCGGCTGGCGGGATCGGCGGGGTTCCGGGAGAGCATGACGGATTTCCGTCCGCAGTTGCGGGATTTGCTGGCGGCGGGCCTGGATGTGCTGTTCGTGCCGGCGTATCCGGCCTGCGCGGGACGGATTGTCCGGCAGGCCCGGGAGCTTGGATATCGGGGGCTGATTCTGGGGGGAGACGGCTGGCACGGCGCGGAGTTCCTGAAGGAATGCGGTGAAAATCCCGGAGACGCGGCCTTTTCCGTGGCGTATTCTCCGGATCTGCATACGCCGGAACAACTGGCGTTCGTCCGATTGTTTCAGGAGTTGAATCATACCGTGCCGTCGGTGAATGAAGCCCTGGGCTTCGAGGCGATGATGCTGATGTTCATGGCGACGCGCGAGGCGTACGATTCGGATCAGATCCGGGAACGTTTTGCGCAGATCCGGTCCTATCCCGGCGTGTCCGGAGGCGTACAGATGACCGCCGACGGCGACTGCCGGCGCAATGTCTTCATCAACGTCGTGGATTCGGACAAGGGCGGCAGGCCGGTGATCCGATTGGGGGATACCATTGCTCCGGATATGCTGTACCGGCAGGAGCACATGAGCCATTTGAGGTGAAAAATGCCCTATCTGATCAGACGGATCGAAGCCGCTCCCGCCCTGGACGCGGCGTGGGAGAGCGCGGAATGGGCGGCGGCGGAGACTTTGCAGGTGGCGTCGTTCCGACCGGAGAGCAGCGCTCATCGGCCCCGGGTGGAGTGTCGTCTGCTGTACGATGATGCGGGGCTTTCCGGCATGTTCCGGGTGGAGGATCGTTATGTGCTGAGCGCGGCGGAAAAATTCCAGGATCCGGTGTGCCGGGACAGCTGCGTGGAGTTTTTCGTGGAACCGCTGCGGGGCGGCGGGTACTTCAATTTTGAGATGAACTGCGGAGCGACGCTGCTGGTGTCGCATATCCGGAATGCCCGCCGGACGAAGACCGGGTTCGCCGAATGGCGGCCGCTGACGGCGGCGGAGGCGGCGCCGATCCGGGTGGCGGCGACGCTGCCGCGGATCAATTTGCCGGAACGGGAGGAGCCGACCGTCTGGCGGGTGGGATTTTTCATTCCGTTTGGAGTGTTCGGGCCGTCCGGCTGGAAGGGGACGCCGGTTCCGGGGACGATCTGGCGGGCGAATTTCTACAAATGTGCCGATGCGAGCAGCCATCCGCACTGGGCGTCGTGGCAGCCGGTGTCGGCACTGAATTTTCATCTGCCGGAATGTT
This sequence comes from uncultured Lentisphaeria bacterium, assembly GCA_949298665.1. Classification (GTDB taxonomy): domain Bacteria; phylum Verrucomicrobiota; class Lentisphaeria; order Victivallales; family Victivallaceae; genus CALXOD01. The sequence goes on along the minus strand of CASFXO010000174.1, from coordinate 1,247 downwards.
TCGGCGAAATTGTGTTTGCATGAGGTGAATGGTGAGTCCCAATGCGGTGATTGGCGTTTTCGTCAAGATCTTTCTGTTGCTGACGCCTTTTTTCGTGCTGTCGGTGTTCGTGAGTTTGAGCGACGGCATGGAGCGGGCGGCCCGGCGGCGGCTGGCGCTGCGCACGACCTTTGCGATCTGGGTGGTGTGTGTGGTGGTGTACTTTTTCGGGGACCCGATTTTCAAATATCTGGGGATTACGCTGGAGGCGTTTCAGGTGGGGGCCGGGCTGCTGCTGATGCTGAGCGGCATCGAACTGGTGCGGGGCGTCTCCACGAGCGGCATGCGCCGGGTGGAGGCGTCGGGGGACATCGCCGTGGTGCCGCTGGCCATTCCTTACACCGCCGGGCCGGGGACGGTCGGGACGCTGCTGGTGATGGGGGCGAGCGCGGAGAACATCTCCGTGCAGATGACCGAGGCGGCGGGCATTACCACCGCGGTGCTGATGATCGGAGTTCTTCTGTACTTCTGCGACCGTATCGAAAGACTGCTGGGCAGAAAGGGGTTGGAAATCCTGAGCAAGCTGACCGGTCTGTTCTTGTCGGCGCTGGCGGCGCAGGTGATGCTGGGGGGCATCAAAAGTATTCTTTTCCGTTGAAACGTGCGGATCATGCGGCGGGCCGGAATGAAGGGACGTTCCGGCCCGTCTTTTTTTTATCGCACGATCCACACCGTGCACCCGGCGCTGAAGTAGACGGCCGCCGTGCCGCCCGTACTCAAAATCGGCGCGGTTTCGGCGGGATCGACGGCGGCCGCGGCGACTTCGGCGAAGCCTGTTTCTGGACTCCCTTTGAGGATACGGCCGTCGGCAGTCAGCGCGGCCAGAAAACCATCGGCGGCGTTGAATTGCAGGATGCCGGTATGAAGGTTTCGGCGCTCGGCCTGAAATTTTGCATCTACGAGGGTGTGAATGCCGGATGTGGAAATGCTGTGGAGTTTCCCCCGATGTGCGAGCAGATTGACCGCACTGCCGCCGATATTGACGGATTCTTCCGTTACTCTTTCCTTTTTTCCATCCGGAGGCAGGCGGAAACGATACAGCGTGCCGTCGCCCCGGGCGCTGTAGAGTTCGTCGCGGCCGTCTCCGTCCAGATCCGCTGCGACCTGATGAAGTCCGTACGGCGGCAGCGAGCGGTTGTAGATTCGTTTCCCGTCCGGCAGAAAAATGGAGGTGGAATAATATTCCGAAGCGCCGAGGAGTTCGTCGC
>CASFXO010000173.1 GCA_949298665.1 uncultured Lentisphaeria bacterium | reverse complement strand
GCCATCAACAATTCACGCAGCGGCAATGTCTCCCGGGTATCCAGCCAGATGATGCCGGTACGGGCTACTTTGGTCGCGCCGGAAGTGATTTTTACCGGGGTATCCAGATTCCACTCCGGGCCAGCGCGGGCGCACCAGATTGTTGGTGTTGGTCAATTCCGTTTTCCCGTTGCGGATGAACGTCTGCTGCGTCGAAGTCCAGCCCAGAATGTCCGGATATTCCAGCAGCCGTTCCCCCAGAATCACCATCCCCTCGGCGGTACTGAGCGAATTGGCGCCGGACTTGTTCGGCAACCCGTTGGGGTTGATGAAGTTGGTTCCCGGCATACCCAGCTCCGCCGCCCGCTCGTTCATACGCCGCACGAACGCGTTCACGTCTCCGCCGCCGGTGAATTCGGCCACCTGCCAGGCGGCATCGTTGGCGCTTTTGATCGTCAGCGCCATCAGCAGTTCCCGCAGCGGCAGCGTCTCCCGGGTATCCAGCCAGATGATGCCGGTGCGGGCCACTTTCGTAGCGCCGGAGGTGATTTTCACCGGGGTATCCAGATTCCACTCCGGATGATCTTCCAGCGATTCGAAGGCCACCAGCAGCGTCATCATCTTGACCATCGACGCAATCGGGACGCTGCGCTGCGGGTCCTTCATCCACAGCACCTCGCGACTGCCGAGATCCACCAGAAAGCCGCTGGTGGCACCGCGGCTGAGCGGCAGATTGGCCAGGTTGCCGTCCACCGCGCTTTCCCGCCGGAACGGCGTCCCGAAATTCGGGTTGTCCGACAATTTCCGAAACCGGAAGTTCTGCCGGGGCTGCACCGTAATATTCACCTCCGGCTCAGCGGGAATCCCATCCGGATCCTCCGGCGCGGCCGGAATGACGAAAAATTTGAAAATCAGCACATGAACCAACGCCACCACCGCCAGCAACACGACCAGCAGCTTGATTCTCGCGCGCGAAATCTCGTTCATCTGCGGCCCTCCTCCCTATCGGGTTCTGGCCATGCGGTTGAGCGCACTGACCAGCGCCGCCAGCGCCGCGCGGTCGATGTTGGAATGTTCCCCCGCACCGTAGAACAACCGGGGATCGTCGTCGCGACGAATCCCGATGAAGGCCATCGCCTTGGCGTGTGCGCTGTTGCCGAGCGTCCGCTCCGAAAAGTCCACCAGCGTGAATTTCGGCACCATGCCCGACTGGTTCAATGCGTTCACCACCGCCGACAACGGTCCGTTGCCCTGGCCGTAGAGCTCCACGGACCGCTCCTCGGTATGCCAGGTGAAATTCACCCCCAGCCGTTCGCCGCGGGAGGCGGAGATCCGGGAATAATCGCTCATCCGGAACGGTCCGACCACATTGACGAAACGCTCCCGGAACAGCCGGTGCAGCTCCTGAGAATCGATTTCGCCGCCCTGCTCGTCCATGACTTTCTGAATTTCGGCGCCGATCGACGGATGCATCGCCTTCGGCGGATGGATGCCGAACTCTTTTTCCAGAACATAGACGATCCCGCCCTTGCCGGACTGACTGTTGATACGGATGAGTTTCTCGTACTGCCTGCCGACATCCGCCGGATCGATGTGCAGATACGGAATCTTCCAGCCCTGATGGAAAAATTCGCTGATGGCCTCGCGCTGCTCCATCCCCTTGCGGATCGCGTCCTGGTGCGATCCGGAAAAAGCGGTGAAGACCAGCTGTCCCGCATAGGGATGGCGTGGATGCACTTCGATGCCGGTGTTTTCCTCCACTGTCCGGACGATGTCCGGCAGGTGCGAGAAATCCAGCCCGGTCTCCACTCCGCGCGAATGCAGGTTCAACGCCAGCACCGCGATATCGAGATTCCCGGTCCGCTCGCCGTGCCCGAAAATCGTCCCTTCCGCCCGGGTCGCCCCCGCCAGCAGCGCCAGTTCGCTCGCGGCGACGGCGCACCCCTGATCGTTGTGCGCGTGAATGCTGATCGTGGTTTCCGCCAGATACGGATAGTGGCGGCAGAAATATTCGATCATATCCGCGTACTGGTGCGGCGGCCGCCGCTCCACTGTGGCCGGCAAGTTCAAAATGAAATCCTCCGGCCGCGACGGCCCCCAGAGTTCCTTGACCCGGGCGCACAGTTCCAGACAGAAATCGATATCCGTATCGGTGAACTCCTCCGGCGAAAATTCATAGGCGATGTTTTCCGTCAGACCTTCCCTTGCGATCGCCTCCTTGACCCAGCGGGTGCCTTCGATCGCCATGTCCAGTACTTCCTTCCGGTCGCGGCCGAAGACGAAACGCCCGTGCAGATCGGAAGTCGGCACATAGCAATGCACGATCGCCCGGCGGACTCCCCGCAATGACTCCAACGTGCGGTCAATCAAATGTTTGCGCGCCTGAGTCAGTACCGCAATGCGGACGTCGCCGGGAATCTCCTGTTTTTCGATCAGCCGCCGCACGAAATCGAAATCATCCTGCGACGCGGACGGAAACGACACCTCGATCTCCTTGAATCCGATTCCGGTCAGCATCCGGAAATACTGCAACTTCCGCTCCGGCCCCATCGGAATCGGCAGCGCCTGGTTGCCGTCCCGCAAATCCACACTGGCCCATACCGGAGCCTTGACGATATCACGATCCGGCCATTGCCGGTCTTTCAACTGGACCCGTTCCAAAGATCGATATTTGGGATTTTTCTCGCTGTTCATTTTTATACCTGAATATTTTCCAAAGCAATTGACGTTCATGAATCCGAACCGACCGATTGTTCCGCGGCTCCCGGCCGGAAGCCCCTCGCGAAGCGGATCACAGATCCGGCTTGAGGCTCATCAGCCGCACTGCCGCACAGGCGGCGCCGAAGCCGTTGTCGATATTGACGACGGTGATGCCCGCGGCGCAGGAATTGAGCATTCCCGCCAGCGCCGCCAGACCGCCGAGCGCCATACCGTAGCCGACGCTTGTCGGAACCGCGATCACCGGGCATTTCACCAGACCTCCCACCACGCTGGGGAGCGCCCCTTCCATGCCGGCGACCACGATGCAGGCGTCGGCGCTTCTAAGTCGGTCGGCGACGGCGAACAGCCGTTCCAGCCCGGCCACTCCCACGTCGGAGATCAGCTCGGCGCCGATGTCGCAGAATTGCAATGTGTGCAGCGCCTCCCGCGCCGGTCCGGCGTCGGACGTGCCCGCCGCGATCACCAGCAC
>CASFXO010000172.1 GCA_949298665.1 uncultured Lentisphaeria bacterium | reverse complement strand
GTGGATTCGATTCTGCTGATCGTGGTGGCGGATGTGATTCTGACCATGTTTTATTCAATTTTCGGATACTGAGGAATGCCATGAACGGGGACACGATCATTGAAGTGGAGCATCTGACCATCGGGTACGGCGACAATGTGGTGCTCCGTGACCTCAATTTCTCCGTGCGGACCGGGGAAGTGTTCTGCATCATGGGCGGTTCCGGCTGCGGTAAAAGTACACTGCTCAAGCATATGATCGGGCTGTATCCGCCGAAGCAGGGGGATATCCGGCTGTTCGGTTGCAGCATGGTTCATGCCGACGAGGAGTCGCGCCGGGCCTTGATGCGGCGGTTCGGAGTCACATATCAGGGGGGGGCGCTGTTCGGTTCCATGACGCTGGCGGAAAACGTGGCGATGCCGCTGGAAGAATACACCGCCAAGACCCCGGAGGAAATCGCCGCAGTGGTGCATGAAAAACTCCGGCAGGTGGATCTGGCCGGTTTTGAGGACTATATGCCGGCCGAGCTCTCCGGGGGGATGCGCAAACGGGCGGGGCTGGCCCGGGCGCTGGCGCTGGAGCCGAGTCTGTTGTTTTTCGACGAGCCGTCCGCGGGGCTGGATCCGATTACGTCGGCGGAACTGGACCGGTTGATTCTGCGGCTGCGGGACGAGCTGGGAACCACCATTGTGGTGGTGACGCACGAGCTGGACAGCGTGTTCACCATTGGCGACCGGGTCATCATGCTGGACAAGGAGACCAGAAGCATGGTGGCGGAAGGAGCGCCGGCGGAGCTTCGGGACCATTGCGAAAATCTCTGGGTACGGGAATTCCTGACCCGGGACGGATACAAACGCGGCGACTGTCCGGACGGGTCCTGCCGGGACCGGGCGGAGGCGGGCCGCGGGAAAGGGTGAGAGGGCATGGGCGGAGTCAGTAAATTCCGGGTGGGGCTGTTCATGATCGGCGCGGTGGCGCTGCTGGTGGCCATGCTGTTTTTCCTGGGAATGTCCGATCTGTTTGTGCATAAGGCGCATCTGGCGACGCTGTTCGGGGAATCCGTCCAGGGATTGGCGGTCGGGTCCGCGGTCAAATACAAGGGTGTGGCCGTCGGCACGGTCGACGATATCGTCATTCAGGTGGACGATAAGCGGATCCGGGTGAATATGAGCGTCGAGTTGAACACCTTCCGCAAGTCGCAGTCGCCCGGAGCGCTTTTCCGCAATCAGGAGGAGTTTGACCAGTTCCTGAAAAAGGAGATTTTCGAGGGGTTGCGCTGTCGGCTGGAGTATGCGGGCATTACCGGTCTGCGTTATGTGGAACTTGATTATTATGTGCCGCCGGGGCCGCCGGCGGAGAAGGCAACGGAGCTCAACGATTCTTCGACCCTGTTCATTCCCTCCAGTCCGTCGGCATTCAAGGATATCGCCAAGTCGCTCAACACGTCGCTCGAACGGATTTCCAGAATTCGTTTCGAAGAGATTTCCGACAATCTGGTCAACAGCCTGTCCGACATCAACCGGCTGCTGGCGGCGCCGGAAATCAGGGACACCCTTCAGCATTTGAACAGCATGTCCGTCAATCTTGACCGCACGACCGGTTCGATCAACCGGGTGGTGACTGAGGAACGACTGCAGAAGATTGCGGAGCAGACGGAACAGTCATTGCAGGCGATTCAGATGTTGTCCGATCGAATTTCCGCCGATGCCGACCGGGCCGATCTGCCCGCCTGCGCCGCGGCGTTCCGTGATGCCGCGAGCGTGATTCAGGAGGCGGCCGCGGCGATCGCTTCCCGACGTCAGGATCTGGCCGTCACCATGGAAAAACTCGGCCGCGCGCTGGATTCTCTGCGCGAACTGACGGATATGTTGAATCAGGATCCCAGCGCTCTGGTGCGGGGTAGAAGACAGCCGGCGGCGGACCCGGATTGAGTCCGGGCCCCGGCGGAGGGGGGCGGACGGAGAACGGGGTATGAAAATTTCCGGCATGAGGTGATACTCCGCCGGAATTTTTTTGCAATTTCCATTTCCGGATGCTATGTTGAAACCATAGTCAATCACAACCAGGAGGTGAAAGATGTGGGAAAAAAGTGTGAACATCCATGAAATCAAAGAGATCCGAACCCGTTGCAATATCTATTTCGGGGTCGGCGCCATCGCCCGCATCAAGGAGATCGCCGGCGAGCTGACGGCGCGCGGCATCCGCCAGGTGCTGGTGGTGACCGGCCGCGGCGCGTATAAGAAGACCGGAGCCTGGGACCACGTCGTCGCCGCATTGAACGCGGAAAAGATTGCGTACACGTTGTTTGACCGCGTCACCCCCAATCCCACGACGTTGCAGGTGGATGAGGCCGCCGCGGAAGGTCGCGCCGCCGGAGCCCGGGCCGTGATCGCCATCGGCGGGGGCAGCGCCATCGATGCCGGCAAAAGTGTCGCGATTCTGCTGGAATATCCGCAGTTTACCGCCGCGGATCTCTACGAATTCCGATTCACGCCGGACAAGGCGGCGCCGCTGGTGGCGGTCAATCTGACGCACGGGACCGGGACTGAGGCGGATCGTTTCGCCGTGGCGACGATCCCCGACAAGGAATACAAGCCGGCCATTGCCTATGACTGCATTTATCCGACCTGGTCGATCGACGATCCCGGTCTGATGACCGGACTGAGCGACAGGCAGACCCGTTTCGTCAGCATTGACGCGGTCAATCACGTGATCGAGGCTTCGACATCGCTGGCCACCAATCCCTATGCCATCATGCTGGCCAGGGAAACGATCGCACTGGTGGCGCGTTATCTGCCGGTGGCGCTGAAGGACCCGCAGGATCTGACCGCCCGGTATTTCCTGCTGTACGCGTCCATGATCGCGGGCGTTTCCTTCGACAACGGGCTGCTGCATTACACCCATGCGCTGGAACATCCCCTGAGCGCGGTCAAGCCGGATCTGGCGCATGGCCTCGGGCTGGCCATGCTGCTGCCTGCCGTGGTTAAAAACATCTACCCCAAAGTGCCGGAAGTGCTGGCCGAACTGCTGGCACCGATGGCGCCGGGACTGACCGGTCGCCCGGAAGAGGCGCAGCAGGCCGCCGTTGGAGTGGAAAAGTGGCTGTGCGCCTGCGGCGTTCCCGAAAAACTCGCGGATGAGGGATTCACCGAAAATGACGTCGAGCGGTTGACCGATCTGGCGTTTGAAACGCCGTCCCTCGGCGGATTGCTGGCGCTTGCGCCGACGCATGCCGACCGGGCCGCCGTAGCGGAAATTTATCGGAATTCGCTCCGGCCGTTGAGCCGCTGACGCCATTGCGTTTCCGGCAGACGCATTCCCGGTTCAGAGGAGGCGGCGGGCGGCCTGCGCCCGCCGCCGGTATTCCACCGGCGTGCAGGCGTACTGGGCGCGGAACAGATGATAGAACCGGCTGAGACTCTGGATGTTGAGTTCATACGCGATTTCCGCGATGGCCTGATTGCCTTCGGCCAGCAGCCGGGCGGCGTGATTGATACGTAGTTCATTGATGTATTCCGTGGGGGATTTCCCCAGGTGCCTGCGGAACATTTTGCACAAATGCTCGGGTGTATATCCGGAGAGCTGCTGCATGCGCTTCAGGCCGGGAATGAAGTTTTCCGGTTTGCGCATCCGTTCGCACAGCTGCCGCAGCCAGTCCGGCAGCGCTGTTGCGGGAACTTCCTCGGACGCCTGGAGGAAGCAGCGGGTGAACAGGTTGACCAGCAGGACCTTGAAGCGTATTTTCAACTGCACCGGGGTGAACCGGCGTTCATTCAGCTCAAGCAGCGCCAGCGAAAGTTCATTCATCTGCTGTTCGGACAGATGAAAGACCGCGGGCAGTACGCCTTCGGTGTAACGATGAAGAAATTCGTCGTTTTCCAGATATTGGCTGATGGTGACGAAAAATTCAAGGTGAAAGGAGAGCAGCAGCAGTTCGCAGCTCCGGCAATCCGGCGCGGGTAGAAAACCGTGCCGGTCGCTGGGACGGACGAAAACGACGTCGTTGGCATGCAGCAGTTGTCTTTCGCCGTTGACGCGGTGAATGATGGCGCCGGTCAGCATCAGAATGAGTTCCCCGAATTCATGGGTGTGCTCCACCGTGCCGCCGGAGGGGAGGGAATGGTAATGCAGATTGCCGCCGGAGGGAATGGAGGATTGCTTTTCTCCGGCATTCCAGCTGATGGCGTGAAACGACACCGCCGCGCCGATGGCGGGACTGATGAAATTGTCGAGTTCCAGGGTAATGGTTTCCATGTAGATTAATATACAGCAAAACTTGGCAAAATAAAAGAAGACGTTTGCGAAAAGACCAAGTAAAATATATTGATGGACATGGAACGACAATGCAATCGGAGAGTATGCATGCGGCGCAATATGAAACAAATGGTCCGGGACATCATCGGTTCGCCCCGCCGTCGGGCGGTGCCGGTGCTGACCAGCCCGGGGATCGAATGGATCGGTGCGAAACCGCGGGAGGTGTTTCAGGACGGGGCGCTGCAGTTCCGCTGTATTGAGGCGCTGGCCGCGGAGACGCCTTCCGACATGCTGGTGACGTTCATGGATCTGTCGGTGGAGGCGGAGGCGTTCGGAGCACCGGTTTCCTATTCGGACTACGAGAATCCGACGATCGCCGGGAAAATCGTTTCCGACGCGACGGAGATTGCGGCGCTGGCTCTGCCTGAAATCGGCGCCGGGCGAACCGGTGAGGTGTTGCGTTGTGCGGAATTGTGCGGTCGGCGGCTGGATCGTCCGGTACTGGGCGGCATGATCGGGCCGTTTTCGCTGGCGGGGCGGCTGGCGGATATGACGGAAATGATGATTCTGGCGGCGGTGGAGCCGGAGACGGCCATGGCGTTGCTGGAGAAAACGTCTGATTTTCTGATGAAATATGCCCTGGCATTGCGGGAGGCGGGCGTTGATGGTCTGCTGATCGCGGAACCGGCGGCGGGATTGCTGTCGCCGGAAATGTGCGCGCAGTTTTCCGCTGTTTATCTCCGGAAGATCGTGGCGGCGGTGCAGAATGACGAATTCATGGTGGTGTTGCACAACTGCGGCAACGCTGCGGGAGCGCAGATTCCCGAGCTGCTCTCCGTCGGAGCGGCGGCGCTGCATCTGGGCAACGCCACGGATCTGGCGCAAGCGGGTACGCTTGTGCCCCGGAATGTGTTGCTGATGGGGAACGTCGATCCGGTCGGTACGTTGAAGGAAGGTACCCCGGAAGTGGTCTATGCCCGGACGGCGGACCTGCTGCGGAAAATGGCGGGTTATCCGAATTATGTGCTTTCCACCGGATGCGATGTGCCGCCGGGGGTGAGCCGGGAAAATGTCCGGGCGTTTTTCCAGGCGCTGGAAGATTATAACCGGGGCGTGCAGAGCACGGTCCGTGGATGACGACAGGAAAAAAGGTACGGAAAAAACAAACCCACAAAGGCAGTTTTGCCGGAAAACAGGAGCAGGAATATCATGACTGATTTTGAAGCTTTGCGTACCGCGGTCATCAAGGGGAAACGCAATGACGTGACGGCGATCGTGCAGGCCGCGATCAATGCCGGGGAGGATGTCAACACCCTGCTGGATCAGGGAATGATTCCCGCGATGCGGGAAATCGGGGATCGCTTTTCCCGGAATGAAGCGTATGTGCCGGAATTGCTGATTGCCGCCCGGGCCATGCAGGCCGGGCTGGCGCTGATCGAGCCGCTGATCGCCTCGTCCGGACGGGAGCCGTTCGGCAAGATCGCCATCGGCACGGTCAAGGGAGACTTGCACGACATCGGCAAGAATCTGGTCGCCATCATGCTGAAGGGGGCCGGTTATGAGGTCATCGACCTCGGGGTGAACTGCGACGTGACCAAATATGAACAGGCGGTCCGGGACGGGGCGCAGATCGTCGCCTGCAGTTCTCTGCTGACGACGACCATGCCTTACATGAAGGAAGTGGTGGCGTATTTCAAGGACAAGGGCGTGAAAGTCATCATCGGCGGCGCTCCGGTAACGCAGGCTTACGCGGATGAAATCGGCGCCGACGGCTACAGTGAGGATGCCAACGGCGCGGTCAAGCTGGTGGATTCCCTCTTGAAGCACGCCTGCTGACTGCCGGCTTATGGATATTCTGTTAAGCGGCGGTGACGGCCGGACTCTGGCGGCGTTGCTGGAGGAGGCCGGGCAGCCGCTGGATCTGCGTTGCGGCGGACACGGCAGCTGCAATCGTTGCCGGGTGCAGTTGCTGTCCGGTATTTTCCGGTCCGGTGCCGAGACGTTCGAGGTGCATGATGTACCGGTCTGGGCCCGTGCCTGCGAAACCCGTTTGATCAGTGAACGGGGCATGATCTCGGTGCCGGAAGCCGCGCGTGCCGTCCGCCGGGGGCGGGTTCTGGCCGACTGGGAGGGAAAGGCGTACGCGAAGCGTCCGGAGACGGTGGTGGCGGTGGATATCGGCACCACCACGATTGCCGGAGCAAAAATCCGGAATGGAGAGGTGGTCGGCCGGGCGTCGACCTTCAACCGACAGAGCCGTTTCGGCGACAACGTGATTGCCAGAATCGATCATGCCTCCGGCTCCGCCGGAAATCTGGAGGCGTTGCGCCGGGCGGTGCTGGAATCCGTCGGCGAAGTGCTGGTCTCGTTGCAGGCGGGCGATGTGGAACGGATCGCGGTGGCGGGGAACACGGTGATGTGTTCGCTCTTTCACGGAATCGATCCGACGCCGATCGGCGTAATGCCTTTTGAGCCGTTGGTCCGGAAGTTTCCGGTGGTGTCCGCGGCGGCGGCGGGATTGCTGCTGGGGGCGGATGCTCTGGTTTGGACGGTGCCGGCGATTTCCGGCCTTGTGGGGGGGGATCTGACCGCCGGGCTGGCGGAGGTGGAGCTGCAACCCGGCGAAATGCTGGTGGACATCGGGACCAACTGCGAAATGGTTTTCCGGACCGACGAGGCGCTGTATTGTACCGCGGCGGCGGCGGGACCGGCATTTGAGGGGGCGGGGATCGCCTGCGGCAGCCGGGCGGTTCCGGGCGCGATGGACCGGTATTTCGGGGGCGGACGTTATTCCGTGCTTGGCGGAGGGGAGGCGAAGGGGCTTTGCGGATCGGCCATGGTGGATTTTCTGGCGGTGGAACGCCGAAACGGCCGCCTGAACGAATTCGGGCGTTTTCAGCCGGCGGCCTCAAGTGTCGAGCCGGCGCCCGGAGTGGGGCTGACGGAAGGCGACGTGGAGCAGCTGTTGAAGGCCAAGGCGGCGGTGTTTGCCGGGATTCAGACGCTTTCCGCGCATTGCGGAATGAAGGTTTCCCGGATTCATCTGGCCGGGGGATTTGCCCGGTATCTGTCGTTGGAGAACGCGGTGGCGATCGGCATGCTGCCGGATTGTGAATTTCATGTGGTCGGCAACACCAGTCTGGCCGGTGCTCTGCGCCTGGCGGTAGAGCCGGAAAGACTGCCGGAACTGGAGCTGCTGAGCGACAAACCCGTCGATGTGCCGCTGAACGTGCTGGATGGTTTTGAAGACAACTTCATTGATGCGTTGTTACTGCCATGAGATACAAGATCATTGCCTGTAATGTGTTTCTCCGGGAACTCCGGCGGGTGACGGCGGAATCTCCCCATCAGTTGGAGATGGAATTTCTGGAGTTGGGGGAACATGCCGCGCCGGGCCGGTTGCGGGAAAAACTTCAGGCGGGAATCCGGGCCGCGGGAGAAGCCGGTTTTGATGCGGTGCTGCTGGGATACGGACTGTGCGGGCGGGCGACGGACGGGCTGACGGCGGTGGGAG
>CASFXO010000171.1 GCA_949298665.1 uncultured Lentisphaeria bacterium | reverse complement strand
AGTGTCGCCTGGGATCCCCTCAATACCGGCAATGTCCGCTGGAACCGTCACGGCAGCCGGAACATGGCCAATGCCGTCTTTCTGGATGGCCATGTGAGCACGGTAGCTCATATTCTTTCCTCCGCCATGGTGGACGGGGTGCGGACGCCACAGAACTATTATCTGGTGCTGAACGAATGAATGACCGCGCCGAGGGTGTCCGGGACCTTCAGGAGGAGGCATTCATCGGGGGAGACGTTGCCGTCCGGGGCGCCTGCCCCCGTTTGTCTGCCGCCATGGGAAAACCGTAAATCATCTGCCGGAAATCATGGTGGTGAAGGGAAACTGCTGCCCTGAACTTGACAAATGTCTTTTTTTTTGTTATAATTTCAATAACTGCAGGAATGAATCAACAATTCCAAACGAGAGAGGAAATGGCACCATGAAGAGAAAATTCACCCTGATCGAACTTCTGGTGGTGATCGCGATCATCGCGATTCTGGCGGCCATGCTGCTGCCGGCCTTGAATCAGGCGCGGGAACAGGCCCGGCGCAGCTCCTGTGCGAGCATTCTCAAACAGATGGGAACCGCGGAACAGCTTTATACCGTCGACTACAACGAATGGCTGGCCGCCTGTTATAACGCTCCCGCCAAGTTCAACTGGTTTACCGGGCTGGCGCCTTATGCCGCCTCTATTTTCACCCGCCGTTTTCCGGGTTATCTGAAAACCGCGGTGCCGATGTGCCCGTCCGCCGTCGGAGAGGACAACATGAAGTTTCAGTACGAAGTGATGCACGAAAGCGGCAATTACGGCGGTTATGCGCACAACCGTTCCTCCGGCTATATCTCCGGTTCCGGAGCCTGGAATACGTTGACCAAGCTGAGCCGGGTGCGCAACGCCGGACAGAAGATTTCTTCTCTGGACGGCATGTATTATGAACTCGGCGCCCTGCACGGTTCCTGGGACGGCTCTCCCAACAGCAATGTGCGCTGGACCCGCCACGGCAACCGCAACAGCGTCAACGCCGCCTTTTACGACGGTCATGTCGCGCCGATTACCTATGTCAGCTCCACCTCGACCGTGGACGGTGTGCTGACGCCGCAGAATTACTATTTTACTCTGGACAAGTAATTGGATTCAGAAAACGCGCGTTACGGGCGGAACGGCGCGCTGCGCCGTTTCCTGCGCCGGATGCAGATGGCGTTGCAGCGGGGACAGCGGGTCAGATTGACCTCTTCCTTGGTCAGAAAGGCGTAATGGCAGTTGTCGCAGTCGAAGAGGCGGCTGTTGGTCAACTGCCATTGAAAGCGCTTCCGCCGCAGCAGCGACCGGAACCACAGCACCAGCAGCAGTACCAGCCACAACGTCATGTAAACGAATATCGCATGGGCGTAACTGATCGCGATCATGGCTGCTCTCCCGCCGCCGGATTCCAGAGAATCCGGAATTCCACCGGCTCCGTGCCGATTTTCAGCCGCGCAGCGTCTCCGACCAGCAGGCGTGCGGCCAGCAGGTCCAGCTTGGCGCTGCCGCCGGTTTCCAGTACAGTGAACCGGACCGGTCCTTCCCGGTCATCCCGGCGAAGTCGAATCCGGGTGCAGGTCGCGTGAATGGAACGGCTCAATTCCAGCGCCTCCTGCGGGATTTGCAGGACAATCGGTCGCCCCTCACACAGCACCTGTGGGGGGAAACTGTGCGCCGCCGCGGGAATCTTCAACTCAAATGTCGCTTCCGGATAAAGCGGTATCCCGGGGGCCGGCACGGTAATGAGATGCTCCGGAGGTGCCGGAACCCGGGGAGGCAGACTGACGCCGGGTTCCGGACGCGGCCGGTCGGCGGGCAGACTCCGGCGTGGCTGCGGCAATCTGGCGGTAGGAGAGGCGGCGGTATCACTGCGGGCGATGAGGGCCGGATCGTGCATCGCCATCCAGTTTTCCATGTGCATCACCTTTTCCGGGGGGGCGTTATTCAGATTGAACAGGGCGATTCCGGCTGTCCGGGTCGGCGCGGCCGCCGGGGCCGGCGGCGCGGGAACAAACAGAAACAACAGCAGCGCGTGCCCCAGCAGCGTTGCCAGCATGGCCTCAAGCACGATCAGGCGACAGGAATGCCCGTGGGCCGTATGCGGTGCTTCCGATGGTTCCGGCATGATTGAGTTTTCCTGTTCAGGGTTGGTTGAATACCGCGTCCGGCTTCAGTTTCTGCGGCATGACGGCGATGAAGGAGGCCAGTCCGGCCCGTTCCGCCAGCGTCATGACGCGGGCCACGGTTTCAAACGGAACTCGGCTGTCGGCCCTAATGACGACGGTGGCGGTTTTGGACATGCCGCTGACTTCCGCCAGTTTCTCCTTGAGCGTTTCCCAGGAAACCTGCTGGTCGTTGAAGTAGACCAGACTTTCCTGTCCCGACCAGGCAATGGAAATGATGAATTTTTCAATATCCGCCACCGTGGAGGCGTTCGCCTGCGGCAGATCCACCCGGATCCCGGAAACCTGGACGAAGGAACTGGAGATCATGAAGAAGATCAATGCCAGAAACATGACGTCCACCAGCGGCGTCAGGTCGGGACGTCCCGACAGCGGCTGCAGGCGGGGCCGATAGCGGCGGGCACCGATGCGTCTCTGACTGTTATTCGATGATATCATCTTCGTCGAGGTCCTGTTCCTGCTGTTTCCGCCGGCGCTCGAAAAACGAAATGATTTCCGAGGCTGCTTTTTCCATGTCCAGCGTGATTGAGTTGACCCGGGATACCAGATAATTGTAGGCCACATAACTGGGGATCGCCACCGCCAGTCCCGCCGCCGTCGTGATCAGGGCCATATTGATGGAGCCGGAAAGCTGCGCCGCCGAAAGATACACACTGCTGGTATCGTGGATCGTCTGAAACGTCTGCATCATGCCCAGCACCGTTCCCAGCAGTCCCAGCAGCGGCGCGATGAAGCCGACGGTTCCCAGTGCTCCGATGTGGCGTTCCAGTTTCGGCAGTTCCTCCAGACAGGCGTCGTCGACGGCCTGCCGGATATCCTCGTCGCCGCGTTCCCAGGCGAGGATCGCGGCACCGAGCACCCGCGCCACCGGTCCCGGCGTGGTGTCACACAGGCTGATGGCTTCCACATAGCCGTTCCGTTTGAGTACATTGACCAGTCCTTTGACCAGCTCCCGCACGTTGATTTCCTCGCGGTGAAACTGGAAGGTCTTCACCAGAAACACGAAGACCGCAATCAGGCTGCATACCAGAATCAGCCACATCACCGGACCGCCGTCCGTCATCAGATCATAAAAAACCATTGCCGATTTCCTTTCGCTCCGCTCAGTTCCGCCGTGCTGTCCGCGACGTGCGGAGCAGGTTCAAATTTTATACCGGGCGCGGATGTCCGCGGCTATCTTGTCAAAATCCTCGCCGGTGCGCAGGTCCAGCTGCCGGGCGATTTCCAGAATCCGGAGCGCTTCCCGAGCCGCTGCCGGAGAGGCCTTTTTCAGATGCAGCATGGCGGCGGCATATGCGCCTTTGGCGACCCAGGCCGTATCGAAATAATGTTTCTTTCTGCGCGCCTCGACCGCCCGGTAAAGCAGTTCGCCGTAGGCGGCCAGTGCACCGCGGGTATTGCCGGCGAATTCCCGGCTGCGTCCCAGCTTGAACAAACAGGAGTAGATGGAGCCGGGGTCATTTTTTTCCGCCAGTTTGCGATAACGTTCCGCCGCGCTTTTGAAAAGTTTCCGATCGTGTGCGCCGCCTGCGCGGCTGAATTCGCAATCGGCGATCCGTTCCTCGCAGACATCGGCGAACCGCCCGCCCGGACGGAGTTTCGCCGCCCGGTCGTAAAGTTCCGTCGCCCGCTGGTAATCCCCGTGATCGGAGTACAGATTGGCCGCCAGCAGCGCGGCGTCGGCGGCCACCGGGGCGGCAATGTGTTTTTCCAGCAACTGCGTCAGGATCTGCAACGCTTTTTCCGTATGATCCAGCCGTGCATTGATCCGGGCCTGATCGTAATGGCACTGAGCCAATCGGTCCGGATGATCCTTGGCCAGGGCGGCGATTCGATCCAGGGCGGCCAGGGCCGCCTGAAACCGGTTTTCTCCCGCCAGAAAGTCCACCTGCAGAAACAGCGCGGAAATCGTATAATCCGAGTCCGGATATTCCTTGACCAGAGTATCCGCCGTCCGCCGCATCAACGTGTCGTCATGGGAGATGAAGGCCGCCTGCATGGCTTTGAACAGGGCATTGGCGGCGAGCTCATGACGGGGAAAACGACCGGCGAAATCGGCATATCGTTCCGCGGCAACCCGGTGATCGTTCTGTTTTTCGGCAATCAGCGCCGCGTCAAAGGCGGCCTGCGGTGCGAATTCGGATTCCGGATATTTCGTGACGAATTTCAGATAGGCGTCGGCCGCTTCCGCGATTTTCCCGGTCCGGTCGAGCAGGACGGCGAGAAAATATTCCGCCGCCGCGCGCAGTTCCGGATCTTCCGCCTTGAGCAGTTTTTCTCCTACCGGGAGCGCGGCGGCATAATTCCGTGCCTTGAGCAGGGATTGCAACTGCCAGAAGACCGCTTTCTCCTGCAGGACCGCGGGTTCTTCCGCGGCGGTGGCGAATGCTTCGGCCGCCCGGCCGTATTCCTGACGCCGGTAGTAGTGTTCGCCCAGCAGGTAATACCCGTCCTGCCGTTGCGCAGGATCGACGGCATGGTCGATGAGATACCGGAGAAAACGCAGTGCTTCCTGATTCAGTTTACCCTGTTCGGCAGTCAACGCCGCTTCCCGGGCGCTCGCCAGTCGAGTGGCCAGCGGCAATTGTTCGTTGCCGGTCAACTTCTCAAAGCAGCGAATGGCCTCCTGATGTTTGCCGGCGGCGGCGAAGAGTCGTCCGGCCTGCATTTCCAGTGCGGCATAATCCGGGTCGTCCGGATAAAACTTCAGATATTGGAGAAGAGTGGCCGCCGCATCCGTCCGGCGCCCGGCGCCCATCTGGACATTGGCCAGTTCACGCAGCGCGCCGCGCCGGTCGTCTTCACGTGAGGCGGTACGGAAGGCGATCTGATAACTGGCGATTGCTTCATCCGGCTGGTTCCCGGCGGCGAACAGTTCCCCCGCTGCGCGACTGAGGCGATGAGTCAGAAAGTCGGCTTTTTCAAAGGAGCGCCCGGCGATGAATGCGGTATATTGTTTTTTGAATTCGCTGATCTTCCGCGCAAGCAGCAGTTGCAGCAATTCCAGTTTGGCCTTCGCCTCCAGCTGCGCCGGGGTCTGGAAGAGGTTGTCTCCGCCGGAGAGCAGTGCGGCGCTTTCCGACAATTTCCCTGCGGACTGGAGCGCGTAGATGCGCCGTACCCGTGCGGCGAATTCCGTTTCCGGCGTTGCCGCAATTTTCTCCAGCCGTTCTCCAATTTCGGCGGCCTCTTCGAATTTTTCTTCGCCGAGTCGGGCGGTGATCAAATTGGTCATGACCCCCGCCATCTGTTCCTTGCTCAGCCCGGCGGAAGTCGTCAATTCACTATACAGGCGTGCGGCGGGAGCAAATTGTTCCCGTACCAGGAACGTGTCGGCCCGGAGAATTTTCCGTTCGGTCAGGTTATGATCCGGATAACGCAGTTCGAATTCCGCCAGCAACCGCTCCGCCCGGTCCGGCTCGCCGGCCCGGAGTCGCAGTGCCGTCGCCTCCAGGGCCATGGTCCGCCATTGTTCCGGCCCCGCCGATTCCATGGCGCGGTCCAGCAGGTCGGCCGCTCCCCGGAAATCTCCTGCCGCCAGTGCGTGCCGGCTCAATGCCGGATAATCCGGGCGCGCATGAGCCGGTTCCGCCGTCTGTGCGGCGGATAACCCGTGCATGAGCAACACGCCGGGCAACAGGCAGCGCACGATGAGCGGTCGGAGCGGTTCCATGATGTCAGATCTTCCGATGAGATGCGAATTATTCCGCGGGAACCGCCGGGGAGTCGTCCGTCGCGGCGGACGCGGCGGCGGGGGCGGTACCGGGGACGCCGGCGATGCCGGTTTTTTCCCGGATCCGTTCCAGCAGTTTCTGCTGAAGTTCGGGATTTTTCTCCAGTTCGGCCTTGGTCTGGTCGCGGCCCTGTCCGAGTTGCTGGCCCTCGAAGGAGAACCACGAGCCGCGCTTTTCCAGCAGATTCAGGTCCGTGGCGACATCCAGGATCGACCCTACTCTGGAAATGCCCTCGGCATAATTAATGTCGAATTCGGCGATGCGGAACGGGGGCGCCATTTTGTTTTTGATCACCTTGACCCGGGCCCGGTTGCCGGTGATGTTGCCGGCAGCGTCCTTGAGTGTACCGGTCTTGCGGATATCGAGCCGGATCGAGGCGTAGAATTTGAGGGCGTTGCCGCCGGTGGTGGTTTCGGGGTTGCCGAACATCACGCCGATTTTCTCCCGGATCTGGTTGGTGAAGATGA
Source organism: uncultured Lentisphaeria bacterium (assembly GCA_949298665.1). Taxonomy (GTDB): domain Bacteria; phylum Verrucomicrobiota; class Lentisphaeria; order Victivallales; family Victivallaceae; genus CALXOD01. Next base: position 20,273 of record CASFXO010000171.1, on the reverse strand, counting down.
TGCAGGTCCGGCTGCGGCTGGCCGCGCCGGTCAGTTTCCGCAGCGCCTGAGACATCAGCCGGGCCTGGAGTCCGACATGGGAGTCGCCCATCTGGCCTTCGATTTCGGCCTTGGGCACCAGGGCAGCGACCGAGTCGATGACCAGCACGTCGATGGAATTGCTCCGTACCAGCGCATCGGCGATGTTCAGCGCGTCTTCGCCGCAGTCCGGCTGGGAGATCAGCAGTTCCTCCAGTTTGACGCCGATTTTCGCGGCATAACCGGGGTCGATGGCGTGTTCGGCGTCGATGATGGCGCACCGGCCCCCCGCCGCCTGGGAATTGGCGATGACGTGGAGGCAGAGCGTGGTTTTGCCGGAAGATTCCGGCCCGAAAATTTCCACGATGCGTCCGGCGGGCAGTCCGCCGATGCCGAGCGCAATGTCCAGCGCCAGACTGCCGGTGCTGGTGACCGGTATGTCGGAATAGAGTGCGGCGGTGTCGCCGAGGCGCATGATGGAGCCTTTGCCGAATTCCTTTTCGATCTGGCTGATGGCGATTTCGAGGTTCTTATTGCGATCTACCGGCTTGTTGTCCTTGTCTGCGGCCATGGTGTGTTCCTTCGTTGAAAAGTGAGCTTAAATATCCAGATCCTTGACGCCGGCGGCATGTTGTTCGATGTATTCGCGCCGGGGTTCGACCACGTCGCCCATGAGCAGCGTGAACATCCGTTCGGCTTCGACGGCGTCTTCCATGGTAACCTTGATCATTTTCCGGGTTTCGGGATTCATGGTGGTTTCCCACAGCTGCTCGGCGTTCATTTCGCCCAGCCCTTTGTAGCGCTGGATGCGCAGCCCCTGAGTGCCGTTTTCGCGGACGGCGTCAAAGAGTCCCTGCAGCGAAGCCGCCGCTGCGGTGCGACCGTCGGAGCCGGTGATTTCGAACAGCAGATCGCCGTCGGTGAACACCTGATTCGCCTCCAGTCCGTGCCGGCGCAGGTCCTCCAGCAGCCGGTTGCAGTTTTCCGCCTCGAAAATATTGATGATGTCGAACCGCCGTCCGCGTCCGTCCGCATCGGGTTGCTCGTTGCCGTTTTCAATCGCTTCGATGTTCGGCGCGGAGAGCCCGAGCCGTTCCTCGGTTTCCGCGAGAAACGCCGCCTCTTCTTCGGCGGAATAGACGTAACGTGCCGTCGTCGACCCGTCCAGTTCCCGGACATTGACCAGCGCCGTCGGGAAGCGTCCATCCGCGGAGACCGCGCCGAAGTAGGCCGCCGGGTCGATGCCGCAGCGGCGGATGCCGACCGCAGCCTGGGTGGCGCGGCCGTACAGGTCCAGCAGGGCGCGGACTTCTTCCGCCGGAACCGGCGCACCGGCGGCATTGCGGACGGTGAGGTCTTCGCTGCCGAGTTCGATGAGGTGCCGGTCGAGCTGCTCCTCGGTGTCGATGTAGCGTTCCTTCTTGCGGCGGCTGACCTTGAACAGCGGCGGTTTGGCGATGTAGACATACCCGGCGTCGATCAGCGGACGCATCTGACGGTAGAAGAAGGTCAGCAGCAGCGTGCGGATGTGCGAACCGTCGACGTCGGCATCGGTCATGATGATGATCCGGTGATAGCGGGCTTTTTCGATATGGAAGTCCTCGTCGCCGATGCCGCAGCCGAAGGCGGCGGTCATGGCCTGGATTTCCTTGTTTTCCAACACCTTGTCCAGACGGGCCTTTTCCACGTTGAGCAGTTTGCCGCGGATGGGGAGAATGGCCTGAAAGCTGCTGTCCCGTCCCTGTTTGGCGGAGCCGCCGGCGGAGTCGCCTTCGACGATGTAGATTTCGCACTGGGCGGGGTCGCGTCCGGAGCAGTCGGCGAGTTTTCCGGGCAGAGAGAAACCTTCGAGCGCGCCTTTGCGCTGGACCAGTTCGCGGGCTTTGCGGGCGGCTTCGCGGGCGCGGGCGGCGGTCATGGCCTTGAGTACGACGTCCTTGGCTGCGGCGGGATTCTGTTCGAGATAGGCGCCGAGTTCGTCGTTGATGACGGATTCGACGATGCCGCGCACTTCGCTGTTGCCGAGTTTTGTCTTGGTCTGGCCTTCGAACTGGGGATCGGGCACCTTGACGCTGATGACGGCGGCCAGACCTTCGCGGGTGTCGTTGCCGGTCATGGACTTGTCGTTTTTCAGCTCGTTCTTCGCATAGGCGTTGATGGTGCGGGTCAGCGCGGTCTGAAATCCGGTCAGATGGGTGCCGCCTTCAATGGTGTTGATGTTGTTGGCGTAGGAGAAGATGGTTTCAGCGAATTCATCGTTGTACTGCATGGCCACTTCCACGTCGATGCCGTCGCGCTCGCGGTGGAAATAGATGACCGGCGTCATGGTCGTCTTGTGGTCGTTGATATGGCTGACGAATTCCTGAATGCCGCCTTCGAAATGGAACGTTTCCTTGCGAGGCGGCTCATTTTCCTGAGTGCGTTCGTCCACCAGGGTAATGGTGATGCCCCGGTTCAGGAACGCCAGTTCCCGCAGCCGGTTCGCCAGGGTATTCCACACATAGACCGTGTCCGGAAAGATGGTGCCGTCCGGTTTGAAGGTCACCCGGGTGCCGCGCCTGTCGGTGTCGCCGAGCCGCTTCAGCGGGGCGACGGTGTTGCCGCGCTCGAATTTGATCAGATACGCGGAGTTGTCGCGCCAGACTTCGACCTCCAGATGATCGCTGAGGGCGTTGACGCAGGAAACCCCGACGCCGTGGAGACCGCCGGAAACCTTGTAGGCGTTGTGGTCGAATTTCCCGCCGGCGTGCAGGATGGTGAGCACGACTTCCACCGCCGGTTTGCCTTCTCCCTCGTGGATGTCGACCGGGATGCCGCGGCCGTCGTCGATGACGGTGATGGAGTTGTCCCGGTGAATGAAAACCTGAATATGACTGGCATATCCGGCCAGCGCTTCGTCGATGCTGTTGTCCACGACTTCGTAGACCAGGTGATGCAGACCGCGCACGCCGGTATCGCCGATGTACATGGACGGGCGTTTGCGGACGGCTTCGAGTCCTTCCAGCACGGTGATTTTGCTGGCGCCGTATTCCGCCGCGGAAGCGCCCGGGACGGCGGCCGGATCGAGATTGGGGTCACTCATAAAAACACTTTCCTCCGAAAGAGATGCGCACTGTCGGCGCCCCTTTGATATAAAAACAGATTCACGTTCATTTAACATACACCCGCGTATGGGATTTTCAAGGAAGGCGGACGTTTTTTTGGCTTTTGTCCCGTCGTGTCTTGCAAAAGCGGCGGAGCGGTGTTATTTTATGATATGATGAAAGTTATCCGCAGTCAATGGCATCGAATTAGTTCGGGGCGCGCCGTTTCGGCGGCGCGGCCCCCGACCGTCTGTGCGGGTTGAGCCGGAAGGAATTTTTTCTTCCGGGTAGAACAGGAAACGATGGCCGTGCTTCCGCCCGCCGTAACCGGTGAGTCATCGCACGGCTTTTTTTATTGTGATTGCGGATCAGCGTTTTCAGGAAGAAAGAACCCATGAAAGACAGAAATCGACACGGCTCAGCCGTAGAAATTCTCGATACGACTCTGCGCGACGGCGAACAGACGCCGGGCGTCGCCTTCACCCCCGCCGAAAAACTGCAGGTGGCCCGGCTCCTCCTCGGACAGATGCGGATCGACCGTATGGAAGTCGGTTCCGCCCGGGTCTCCGACGGCGAACGCGACGCGGTGCGCGCCATCATCGACTGGGCGGAAGGGCGCGGCTGCCGGGAGGCGATTGAAATTCTCGGATTCATCGACGGCGGGAAATCCGCCGACTGGGTCGCCGATGTCGGCGGAAAAACCATCAACCTTCTGGCCAAAGGGTCGGAGAAACATTGCCGCATTCAGCTGCGCAAATCGCCGCGGCAGCATTTCGATGACGTCGCCCGCGAAGTGCAGTACGCCGCCGGGCACGGACTGGCCGTCAACGTGTATCTCGAAGACTGGTCCAACGGCATGCGCGACTCCTTCGCCTATGTGCATGAATTCATGACGGTGCTCGGGACGCTTCCGGTGGCGCGGATCATGCTGCCGGACACGTTGGGGGTGCTGTCGCCGGACGAGCTGACCCGTTATCTGGACTGGTTGTATGCGGCGTTTCCCGGCGTCCGGCTGGATTTTCACGGACATAACGACTACGGTCTGGTGACCGCCAACAGCCTCGCCGCGGTCAAAGCCGGGGTCAGCGGCATTCACGCCACGATCAACGGGCTGGGCGAGCGGACCGGCAATCAGCCGCTGGCGCAGATCGTGGTGGCGATCAACGACCTCACCTCACGGCATACGCATGTGGTGGAAAAGCTGCTGGGGCGCGCTTCGGAGCTGCTGCAGACCCTCTCCGGCAAGCGGTGCGCCTGGAATGCTCCGGTGACCGGCGGCGACGTCTTCACCCAGACCTGCGGGGTGCATGCCGACGGCGACAAGAAGGGGAATCTGTACGCCAACGCCCTGCTGCCGGAACGTTTCGGGCGGGAGCGGCATTATGCCCTGGGCAAGCTCTCCGGCAAGGCTTCGATCGATCAGAATCTGGAGGCGCTCGGCGTCGAGCTCGAACCGGAGGTCCGCGCCCGGGTTCTTGATGCCGTGGTGCGGCTGGGCGACAAGAAAAAACAGGTTTCTCCGGCCGATCTGCCTTTCCTGATCGCCGACGTGCTGAACCGGCCGGTGGGGAGCCGGTTGCGCATCGTCGACTATCAGGTGGAAAACCGCGGCGGCAAGCTGCCGCGCGCCGCCGTCAGTGTGGAATTCGACGGAAGCCGGATCGAAGGGACCGCGACCGGGGACGGCGGCTACGACGCGTTCGTCAAGGCGCTCCGGCGGATTCTGCGGCGGCTCGGATTCGCCATGCCGAAGCTGATGGATTACGAGGTGCGCATTCCCCCGGGCGGTAAGACCGACGCCCTGGTCGAAGCCACCATTACCTGGAATACCGGCGGCGGTCGCCCGCTGACCACCACCGGCGTGGACAGCGACCAGCTCGCGGCCGCCATCATCGCCACGGAAAAAATGCTCAACTCCATTATCAAATGACGGTGAAACCCAGAGAGGCGGCCATTGCCGCGGCCATCGTTCTGGTGGCGGTGCTGCTGCTGTTGAGGTTCTGCTCATGCTGAAGCGGCTGTGGCGTTGGCCGGCGGGCGTCGTGTTGGCGGCGCTCTGCCTTGCGGCGGCGGTGTTGTGGACGGTGACGCCGCTCCGGAGGGTGCTGGGAGCGGCCGCGCTGGCGTGGCGTCAGGAGGAGAAAACGGCGTTGACGCTGAATATCCTGCGCAGCGAGTCCATGAATTTTCTCGTGACCCGGCGGCTGTTTTCGACGGTGGTGCTGGAAAAAGACGATCACAGTCTGCTTTTCGGGGAACGCCGGGGACTGCTGGTGGCGGATGTCGAGCAGTTTTACGGTTTCGATCTCCGGAAGTTGACGCGCGACGACATCCGCCGGGACGGAGACCGGCTGGTCATCCGGCTGCCGGAGCCTGAAATGCTCGGCAGTTCCGTGGATCTGGCCGGGATGCGCACATTTACCCGGCAGAGCGGATTGTCGCTCATCCGGGACAAATGGAGCGGCCGCGATCTGGAGGAGGAACTGCGCCGGGAATTTGGCCGGAGCGCCGAAAAGTATTTTGCCGACCGGAAGCTGATTCCGTCCCGGGCGGAAATGATTGAAACCTTGAACCATTGGGCCGGTCCGTTGCTTTCCGCACAGGGGGTTCCGGTTCGATTCGAGTAAAAATGATGGGTAGAACAGCGCTGTTGAAGCAGGGAAAACGCAGGCATGATTGCGCCGGAAATTCCGGTTTCGGAGCGGCAGCCGGCGGGGAGGAGACAAAAGGATGAGTACGGCCTGGTTTCTTGCCGGAAAATATTTGCGGCCGCGCCGGAATGCGGTTTCGGTGATCACCCTGATTTCGGTGATCGGCGTGACGCTGGGGGTGGCGGTGCTGATCATCGTGCTGGCGGTGATGACGGGCTTCACGGATTTGATGAAAACCAAGCTGCTGGATACGCAGGCACATTTTCATGTGCGCGGTTACGGCGGCATCCGCGATCCGGAAAGCGTGCTGGCGCGGATTCGCGAGACGGGGGCGGAAGGCGCGCCGGTGGTGCAGTCGCCGGCGCTGGTGCAGCTGGGGCAGGCGCTGGATGCGCAGATTCTGGTGTTCGGCGTAGACGAACAGGATGTGCGGAACCACATGAAGGTGGACGGCGCACTCCGGGAGGGGGCGCTGAAACTGGGGCGCGGTGAGGTGATCATCAGTTCCGATATGGCGCGGCGCTGGGGCGTCGGGCTGGGGGATCCGATTCTGGTGCATGCGCCGAACCGGTTGACGGGACTGGTCCGGTTCAAGCCGGAAGGCGGTGTGGAACTCAATCCGGACAGTCCGGTCTATCTGCCGACGGAATTCCGGGTGACGGGGATCTATTCCTTCGGGAAGTACGATTTCGACCGGAGCGTGATTTTCGTGGGGCGCGACGACGCGGCGGAACTTTTCGGCCTGCCGTGGGGCGGGGCGTCGATCATTTACGGCTGGGTCCGGGACCCGTTCGACATGGATCAGGACCTGGAAAAACTGCGCGGTGCCCTGGACGGTCTGGTGGTGACCTCCTGGCAGGAGGAAAACCGGCAGCTGCTGGGAGTGCTGGAGGTGGAGAAGCGGATGATGTTTTTCCTGCTGGTGTTCATCGTGCTGGTGGCCGCGTTCAGCATCGCCAACACGCTGATCACTTCGGTTTACCAGAAAACCCGCGAAATCGGGATTCTCAAGGCGCTTGGCGCGGGGGACGGGATGGTGATGCGGATTTTCGTGCTGCAGGGACTGCTGGTGGGGGTGATCGGGTCGCTCTGCGGGACCGGACTGGGGGCACTGGTGCTCTGGCTGCGCAACGACATTCTGCACGCGGCCTCCCGGCTGACCGGGCAGGAGTTGTTTCCGAAGGAGTTTTATTTTTTCAACGAATTGCCGTCGCATATGGTGCCGGAAGATGTGCTGATCGTGGTGGTGTGCGCGGTGCTGCTGTGCACGGTCGGCGCGGTGATTCCGGCGCTCCGGGCGGCGAAACTGGATCCGGCAAAGGCACTGCGCTATGAATGATCGGGAATGGATTCTGGAAGTGGAGGACGTGGCGAAGTCCTATACGCTGGGCACGGTGCGTCTGGAAGTGCTGCGCAATATCCGGTGGCAGGTCCGGCGCGGCGAATGGGCCGCGCTGCTGGGCGCGTCAGGCAGCGGGAAGACCACGTTGCTTAATTTGCTGGGGGCGCTGGAGCGGCCGGACCGCGGCCGGATCTGCGCGGCGGGGACGGATTACCGGACGCTGAACGGACGCCGGGCGGCGGCCTTCCGGAACCGGAAGATCGGGTTTGTGTTTCAGTCCTACTGCCTGCTGCCGGAACTTTCCGTACTGGAGAACGTGATGCTGCCCGCGCGGATGGCCGGAACGGCATCGGGCACGACGGTGACGCGGGCGCGGGAACTGCTGGCACGGGTCGGTCTGTCCGACCGGTTGCGGCACCGTCCCGGGGAACTTTCCGGCGGCGAGCAGCAGCGCGCCTCCATCGCCCGGGCGCTGATCAACGATCCGGAACTGCTGCTGGCGGATGAGCCCACGGGCAATCTGGACGCCGCGACCGGTGAAGAAATTCTGGCGTTGTTCCGTGAATTACGGCGGAGCCGTCCGGAACGGGCGATCATCATGATTACCCACAATGAAGCGATTGCGGCCCAGGCGGATACGGAAATGCTGCTGCGGGACGGCGTGCTGACCGCCCGGTGAGACGGGCTGCGCCGGGAAAAGCGGCATCGGCAGAGAACGGAAAAATGTAGAAAATCCTGTTGCATTTATCGGAGATGGTTTTTATATTATAGCAACAGGTGGATATCTGGGAATGATTTCGGGTTCAGGAGGACAGAAAATGAACAGAACTGTGGTATTGTCAGGTATGGCGGCGGCGCTGGGTGGGCTGGTGCTCGCCGGTGGATGCAGCACGGAAGTCATGGGCGAGCGGCGTTATATTCCCGCTCCGGTGGAAGAGACCGCGGCGCCGGTGACGCCGGTGGCGCCGGTTCAGCAGGAAACCGTGACGGTCGTCGAAACTGAGGAAGCCGTACCCGCCGAATTGCCGCGGTTCGATGAATTTGTCGGTACGACCGGTTCCGCGACGGAAGAAAAAGAAGTCGCACCGGTCGCTTCGGTGCCGGACAAAACCGTGGCCGGGGGCGGCGTTTATGTCGTGAAGGCCGGGGATTCCTGCTACAAGATCGCCCGTGCCCACAAGGTGAGTTTGCGGGCGCTGATGGCGGCGAACGGTTTGACCGCGGCCACCGCGTCCCGGCTCCAGATCGGTCAGAAACTGACGATTCCCGAAGGCGGGAAATATGCGGCACCGCAGAAGTCCGGCAGGAAATCCACGTCCGGAGCCGCCGCATCCAGCGGCAAAGTCACCCTGAGCGACGACGGCTACTACATCGTTCAACCCGGCGACAACGTGCCCAAGATCGCCCGCAAACTGGGCGTCAAGTGGTCGGAGCTGATGAAGGTCAACAACATTACCGAGGAATCGGCCAGACGGCTTCAGATCGGCCAGAAGCTGGTGGTGCCCGGACGGACTCCGGCGGGAGCGACGACGTCCGTCGCCGTCTCGGAACAGAAAGCGGAAGACAGGAAAACCGCCGACGCACTGGACGAAGTGAGCAACGTGCTGGATGAAGTGAAGAGTACGGACACGGCTCCGGTTGCGGTTCCGGCGACGGGTGACGGGGCGACGGCGGCTCCGGCGAATGACGCCGCGGCGGGTACTGCTCCGGCGACGACAACCGAAACGATTCAGGAAGAAGTGGTGGTCGGTGCTTCGGTTCCGGTGGAAATCAAGGCGGATATCACCATTGAAAAATTCGCCGCGGACAACAAGATTTCCGTCGATACGTTCAAGAAGCTGAATGAAGGCAGTCTGCCGCCGGACGGTATGCTGCGGACCGGCGGCATCGTCTTCATCCCGAGCGCGGAATAAAGCACGCGCCGGAAAGCAGGGGGGTGGAAACGGACGGATGGAGAGCGGTCTCCATCCGTTTTTTTTGACGCCGGGTAAATCAGGGCAGGGGGCGAATACGGAAAATCCGGCAACGGGCATTTCCGGGGACGATTTTCCAGGAGATGGTACCGTGCGTTGCGTTTTCCGTGTCCGGAGACGCCGGTGTATTGTAAAGTTTCAAAGTGATTGCATTTTAATTAAAAAAAAGGAGTGAGTGTGTCATGTCCGCCATCAAAGCCGCTTTTTTCACCGGTAATCCGGGCAATATCGATTATGTGTACGGAAAGGGCCGGCGGGCGGCGGTCGCCGGAGAGACGGAGCTTTATCCGGAAGTGATTACGCCGGAGAATTTCAACCGGAACCGGTCGGCGCTGTCGGAAGTGGAAGTGATTTTCTCCACATGGGGATTCTGGGCGTTTTCCGACGAGGAATTTGCGGCGATGCCGCGTTTGAAAGCGGTGTTTTACGGCGCGGGGGCGACGGACTATTTCGCCCGACCGTTTCTGGCGCGGGGGATTGAGATTTACAGTGCATGGCAGGCCAACGCCATTCCGGTGGCGGAATACTGCACCGCCCAGATCGTATTGGCCATGAAAGGTTTTTTCCGGAATACCCGGGAGTATACCGGGCCGGAGATGTTCGGACACCGTCCACCGGCTTTCGTCGGGCCGGGCAACTACGGTGAAACCGTCGCGTTGATCGGCGCCGGTGCGATCGCCACCCGGACCCGGGAAATGCTGAAACCGTACCATTTGAATGTGCTGATGGTTCCTTCCCGGGCGGAACGGCGGACGGTGTCGCTGGAAGAGGCGTTCCGGACGGCATTCGTCGTCAGCAATCACCTGCCGAACCGGGACGATAACCGCGGCGTGTTGAACGGGGATCTTTTCCGGCTGATGCGGCCCGGCGCGGTGTTCATCAATACCGGCCGGGGAGCGCAGGTGAACGAGGCGGATTTGATTGCGGTTTTCCGGGAACGTCCCGACCTGACGGCGCTGCTGGATGTAACCGATCCCGAGCCGCCCGCGGCGGATTCCGAACTCTACCGGCTGCCCAATGTGCAGCTGACCGGCCATATCGCCGGATCGCTGAACGACGAGGTGGTGCGCATGGCTGACTACATGCTGGAGGAATTCCGCAGCTGGCGCACCGGCGCTCCGACACGGTACCGGATCACTCCGGAACTGCTGATGACCAATTGACGGAGCGGAGGGAACGGAATGCGGTTGCTGAAACGGTTGGTCGGCCTGGGGGTGCGGCTTCCGTTTGCCGTGACGGCGGTGCTGCTCTGGCTGTGGTGTGTCGGGGCGCTGGCGTATTGCGGCGGCGGGGGCGCCGCGGGGAAGGGCGCGGCGGTGCTGCTGTTTTCGGGCGTGTATCTCGGGATCTGGATTTTTGCGCCGCGTTATCGGAAATTTCCGGGACTGCTGGTGGTGGCGCTGCCGGTCATGCTGTGGTTTGCCTCCATTCGTCCCGATCCGGATATGGTGTACCAGACCCCCTGGGCGCGGCAGTGCCGGGTGACGATCGACGGGAACCGTGTGACGCTGGACGGTATCCGGGATTTTCATTATCGCAGTGAGCAGGATTACGATGTGCGATACCGCACCGAAACCTATGACCTGAATCAGGCGGAAACGCTGTATCTGGCCGTATCGCACTGGGATGGACTGCAGGCGATCGCGCACACGATGCTGTCTTTCGGGTTCTCGGACGGGCGGCATGTGGTGCTGTCGGTGGAAACTCGGGTACCGGAGGGACGCGAACAGGGAACGGTGGCGGGATTGTTCAAGCAGTACGGTCTGGGGATGATTTTCGGGACCGAGTCCGATCTGTTGAAACTGCGGGCCACCCATCGCGGGGAAACGCTGTATCTCTATCCGACCACCGCCTCTCCGGAGATGGTGCGGACGGCGTTTCTCAATCTGGCCCGGCGGGCGCGGAAACTCGATCGGCAGCCGGAATTCTACAATACGCTGACCAGCAACTGCACGACGGTGCTGATTCCGCCGCTGCGTCCGATTCTGCTGGGATTCCGGGTGGATTACCGGGCGATTTTCAACGGTCTCATCGACGGTCTGGCGTTTGAGAAAGGGTATCTGGCGGGAGGTGGAGACGGCGGCGGAGAGGATTTCGACAACGTGAAAAACCGGCATCGGATCCGGGCCGGTCATCCCGAAGAGGGAGCGGCTTACTCCGCGGCGATCCGCCGGGACATCGGTGAGGGGGGCGCCGGGAATGGAACGGCCGTTGCACCGTGAGCTTGCGCGGATCGGCGATAATGTGAAAAAAATTTTTCAGGGCGGATTTGACAATGGTCCGGTCGGGGTATAGGTTGTTGACGGACGGCGGGAAGATCAAAGGCCCGGGTTCGGGAAAATCCGGGCGTGGTCGATGATCAGGGCTGTCCCAAAGCCATTGGAAATGCCAACGGCCGTTCCCCCCGGGGGGCGGTCTGAAAATATCAAACTTCCGGAGGCGATATGAATCAGGTGACGATGCCCGGACAAGTGCGCGGCCAATGGATCTGGAAATCCTCGCTGTCAGAACGCGAAGATACTTTTCTATTGATGCGGAAGAATTTCCGATTGGATTCCCCGGGCCTGGAAAATACCCTCTGGATTTCCGCAAACTGTTCCTATCAGTTGTTCGTCAACGAGCGTTTCGCCGGGTTCGGGCCCCGCGCCAACCACGGTCTTTCTTCCTACGTGGACCGCTATGACATCACCCGTTATCTGCAGAGCGGCAGCAATACCGTCGGCGTTATTGTTTATCACTGTCCGTCGTTCCGACAGAATCGGATTCAGGTGCCCGGGCTGTGGTGCCAGATGGAGTCGGACGGCCGTCCGGTTTTCTGCTCCGACCAGAACTGGCAGATCCGCGAGGCGCCGGAATTGACTACTTCGCGGCCGCGCGCGGCGGTCAATCAGTTGATGACGGAATATTGCGATAACCGGACGCTGCCCGCCAACTGGAGTTCTCCGATGTTTCAACCGGGGTTGGAATGGACGACGCCCGACCGGGTGGTCAAACTGGATGAGCCGGGCGCGGAGTTGGAGATTTACCCTCTGGAACCGGCGACGGTGGAGGCGCTGGAGGAGTTTCAGGCGCTGGACGCCGGGCGGGTGGAAGACGGCGCGGCATGGACGGAAGTCTGTTTCGGTTCCCGGCACCGGAACCGGCTGGCGGTCTGCGCGGCCAGTACCTGGGTGTTCAGTGTTGAGGAGCAGGAGGTGCCGGTCCGTCTGTATGCGGACGATCCCTTCCGTTTTTTCTGCAATCGCACTCTGGTGGCCGGAGCGGAGCGCGTCGCCGGCGAACATCTGCATACACTGTCGCTGAAGAAGGGATGGAACCGCCTGCTGCTGGCCCAGACGCCGGGGCACCATTCGATGGGATTTTTCCTGTTGTTTCCGGGGTTGCGTCCGGAAGAGCTGGCGACCTACCGCGAACCGGATGAAAAAGCTGCTCTGGGCTGGAAGGTGGCCGGACCGCTGAAACTGCCGCTGCACGATACGACGCCGTCCCTTCGGCTGCGCAACCTGGAAATCGGGACTTATGTGCCGGATGCCGACCACCCGGTGGATGTATCCAGCGTTCTGCGGGCGGCGAAACTGACCGTGACCGGTCCGGTGCCGGAGTCCCGGGTGCTGCATGCCGGAGAATTTTTCCGTTACCGGCTGGATATTCTGCGTTACGGTTTTCCGGTGCTGGAGCTGGAGGCGTCCCAGGGGGATGTGGTTGATGTGACACTGGGCTACCGACTGGGTGAGAACGGTCTGCCGTCTCGCGGCAAGCACGTCCGGGCTACGCATACGTTCCGCTGCCGCGAGGGGATGAACCGGTTCATGCTGTTCAATCCGCGTGAAGGTTTGTTCCTGATGGTGTCGGTGCGGCAGGCATCGGGCGAGGTGCGGATCGTCAACTGCGGTTTTGAAGAGCTGGTGCGGATGCCGACCCGGGAAACGCTGTTCAGCAGTTCCGACGAGACGCTGAATCTGCTCTGGAAGATCGGGGTGCATACCCTGCGGCGGTCTTCGGCGTTCATTCCCCAGGTGGAGCCTTGTGCGGAATACGACAGTTATCTCTTTGACGCCTATATCGATGCGGTCAACATGGTGGTGACTTTCGGGGATCACGCCTATGCGGCGACCCGGTTGCGGCAGTTCATCGATGCCCAGTTCGAGAACGGCGACATTCCGGTGCTGACCTTCGGGGCGCGGCACCGTTCCCAGGTGCACCATCTGTTTTTTCTGCCGGTGTGGATGATGTACAACTACCGGACCAGCGGTGATCTGGAGGAACTCGAACGGTTGCTGCCGCATCTGGAACTGCTGGAGGATTTTTTCCTGTCGCTGGTGGACGAATCGCTGGGACTGATCGAAGACATCGATACCCGGTTCCGGCTGGAAAGCCGCCTGAGCAACGGGGTGTTCGGCAAGGGCAGCGTGCCGACTTATCTGAATGCGCTGTACTGTCGTTTTCTGCTGTCGGCTGCGGAAGCCTATCTGGCAGGGGGGAAAACGGAGGCGGCGGAACGCAGTCGGCGACAGGCCGACCGGATTGCGCGCCGGTTGCGGGAGCTCAATTACGATCCGAAACTCCGGTTGTTCGTGCGCAAGACGGAGGGCGGAAAGGACTTCCGTCAATGTCTGGAGACGGACCGCAATCTGTTCGCCAATTTCAGCGCGCTGCAGAGCGGAGTGATGGGGGCGGAGGATTTCGAGCATTTCTTCTTCACGTTTTTCCGTTACGAGCCGCCGTTCGACCGGAGCGAAGAGGCGCGGAATCCGTATTTCCATTTCCTGTTTCTGGAGACCATGTTTGCGCTCGGACAGAGCGAATGGACGGTGCGCTATTTCCGCGAATACTGGGAAAAGCGCATCTGCAAACAGTCCGGCTCGTGGCTCAGCTGGCGCGACGGCGAGGATCCGGCGCCGCTGCGGCTGCGGGACGGCAACGCCCTGTCGCCGAATGTGTTTCTGGTGCGGGAGATTGCCGGGGTGCGGACCGCCGACGCCGGGCACGCCTCGATTTACTTCAATCCCGCGCTGTCGCAGGCGGACTGGGTGGATCTGCTGCTGCCGACGGCGTTCGGCAAGATCCGGGTGCGCTGGGAGAAGAAGGAGGACGGCATGCTGGACGTGATTCTGGACGCCAACTACCCGGTCAAGGTTCTGCCGGAAATGAGTGCCGAACAGTTGAAGAAGACGGCGTTTGCGTTGAGCGACAACGTTGTCCTGCTTCAGCCGCCGTCCCGACGTTGAACGGAACCGGAGGGGGGAGAGGCTTCGGGACCGGAGAAGGGGCGGGGGGAGTCCTGCCGAACGGCGTTTCTGCGCGGGAGGCGCGAGGATTGATGCTGTTTTCTTCCGGAAAGAGCGGGGGGAGACTCCGGGGAGCGACTTGACAGAGTCCTGTTTTGTCGTTATATTAAAGGGGCAAAACCCCGGAGATACGGAACTATGGCAAGAGCAATTGACGAGTTTATGGCGGCCTTCCCGTTTGAAGGTCTGACGTTCGACGACATCTCACTGGTGACGCAGTATGCGGACTTTCTGCCGGCCGAGGCCGATGTACGCAGCAATTTCACCCGGCACGTGAAATTGAACATTCCCTTTGTCAGCGCGGCAATGGATACCGTGACCGAGAGCCGCATGGCCATCGCCATGGCGCGGCTCGGCGGGATCGGGGTGATTCACAAGAATCTTTCGATTGAACGCCAGGTCGAAGAGGTGCGCAAGGTCAAATATTATCTGAACGGCGTCATCCGCAAGCCGGTGGTGTTCTCTCCCGAACAGACCGTCGAAGAAATGCTGCGGGAAAAACGGGCCCGGAAGTATTCCTTTTCCGGTTTTCCCATCGTGGACAAAGACAATCGACTGGTCGGAATCATTACCTCGCGGGACATCAAGTTTCTGACCGATTGCAGCGTCCGGATTGCGGAGGTGATGAACCGGACCCCGGTGTTCGCCCATGACGGGATCACCATGCAGGATGCCTACCGGATGATGCTGGAGCACAAGGTGGGCAAACTGCCGCTGGTGGATGACCGGGGACGGCTGACCGGATTGTACAGCTTCCTGGACGTGAAGACGCTGATCGACAAGGAGGAACCGGATTACAACCGCGACGAACGGCATCAGCTGCGGGTGGCCGCCGCCGTCGGGCCTTACGACGAGGCCCGGATCGAGGCGCTGGTCGAAGCCGGTGCGGATGTTCTGGTGGTGGATACCGCCCACGCCCACAGCAAGGGCGTGCTCGAAACCGTGACGCTGATCAAGAAACAGTACGGCGACCGCGTGGACGTGGTCGGCGGCAATATCGCCACCGGCGAGGCCGCCCGGGCTCTGGCGGACGCCGGCGCCGACGGGATCAAGGTCGGCATCGGCCCCGGGTCCATCTGCACGACCCGCGTGGTGGCGGGCGTCGGCGTCCCGCAGGTAACCGCGGTTTATGAAGCGGCCAGAGCGGTTCCTGCGGATCTGCCGATCATCGCCGACGGCGGGATCAAGCAGTCCGGCGATGTGGCCAAGGCGCTGGCGGTGGGCGCATCCTCGGTGATGATGGGGTCGGCTCTGGCCGGTACCTCCGAAAGCACCGGCGAAGTGGTTCTGCATCAGGGCCGCAGTTATGTGGTGTACCGCGGGATGGGCAGTCTGGAGGCGATGAAGACCGGTAAAGGCAGCCGGGAACGTTACGGACAGCCCGATGTGGATGACGATACCAAGCTCGTGCCGCAGGGGATCGAAGGGCTGGTGCCGTTCCGTGGACCGGTGCAGAACGTGGTGCACCAGTTTGTGGGCGGAGTGCGTTACAGTTTCGGCTACTGCGGCGCCCGCAACATGGAGGAATTCCATGCGAAGGCCCGGCTGGTGCGGGTGACCGCCGCCGGTCTGCGGGAAGCGCATCCGCACGATGTGACCATGTTGAAGGACGCGCCCAATTATTCCGGCACGAACTGACCGGAGCGCGGGGCGTGTCAGCCGCGTTTTCCGGCGGCGGGGGAAGGAAGGCCGATGAAGGAAAGCATCCGGACTTTCTTCCCCTTTTTTGTCGAAGTGAATCCGAAAGGAGAAAACGATGATCGAGGACGGGGCGCTGGTGATCGTCGGCGGCGGCTCCGGCCGCCGGTTCGGCGGCGATAAACTGCTGGTGGAACTGGGCGGGATGCCGTTGTTTCTGCACGCCATGCGGGAACTGGGACCGCTGTTTCCCGAAAATCGGCGGGTGATGGTGGCGCCGGCGGCGGCGCTCGAACGCTGTCGGCAGCCGGCGCCGGAATACAAGCCGGAGGGCCGGATCCGCGGGGAGTCCGGCGGGGCGCAGCGCACGGAGTCGGTCCGGGCCGGTCTGGCGGCGCTGGACGGTGCGGTGCGGCTGGTGGCGATTCACGATGCGGCCCGGCCGCTGGCTTCGGCGGCGCTGCTGGAAAGGGTCGCGGCCCGGGCCCGGGAAGTCGGGGCCGCGGTTCCGGGACGGCCGGTGACGGATACGCTCAAACGGGTGAACGCGGACGGTCTGATTACGGAGACGGTAGACCGGGAAGGATTGTACCGGGTGGAGACGCCGCAATGTTTTCTGCTGGAGCCTTTGCTGGCGGCGTATGAGCTTGCGGGAAACGGCGGGTTTACCGATGACGCGGCGGTGATGGAACATGCCGGGCACCCGGTGGCGGTCGTGGCGCATGATGGGGACAATGACAAACTTACCTGGCCGTCGGATCTGGAGCGGCTGCGTCGCGTGCTGGCGGCGCGGAAGTGATTGCGGTGAATCTTTTCGGGAAAAAGCGCGCCGCGCATCTGGCGCTGGGGCAGGCCGGGGAAAGGGATGCGGTCCGGCTGCTGCGGGAACATGGTCTGGAAATTCTGGCGTGCGACTGGCGCTGCCGGTTCGGCGAGCTGGACATCGTGGCCCGTGACGGCGACTGCGTGGTGTTTGTCGAAGTCAAGACCCGGCGGCGGCTTGACCGGTACCGGCCGTCGGATAATCTTTCCCCCCGGCAGCTGCGACGGAACGTCCGGGCGGCGCGCGAATATCTGGCTGAATACGGGGCGCCCGGCGGCCGGTGCCGTTTCGATCTGATTGAGGTGGTGCGCACGGAACGGGGGCTGCAGGAACTGCGGCGGCATATGGATTTTGTCGATGCGGATTTGATTCACGGCGTGTTTTGAAGTATATTGCGCCATTCGTTCACCAAACCGGAAATTCCAACTGGAAGGAAAAACGGACAATGGAACAGATCCGCATCGGCACTCTGGTTCGCGGCAACCGCAACAGCGCGGGGTATATTCGGCAGATTCTGCCCCATGGCTTTGAAAGCTTCGCCATCAACTACTGGCAGCATTTCGGCGATGCGCCGCCGACGACGATCGTGGACGATGTCAACCGGGCGCTGGAAGGTTCCGGCGCGGTGATCAGCACCGTCGGCGTGTACGGCAACCCGCTGGCCGACGACGAGCTGGGGGAACTGACCCGGAAGGCGTTGTGGGAAGCGGTGGAACGGGTCGGGGAATTCGGGACCGATCTGGTCTCCGGTTTTGCCGGGCGGGTGCCGGACCGGCCGGTGCCGGAAAGCATCGAACCGTTCAAGGCGTTCTGGACGCCGCTGGTGGAACGCGCGGCGGCCAGAGGGGTGCGGATCGCGTTCGAAAACTGTACCATGGGCGGCGACTGGAATCACGGCAGTTTCAACATCGCCTTCAATCCGGATGCCTGGGAACTGATGTTCGAAGTGCTGGATGCGCCGAATGTCGGTTTGCAGTGGGAGCCGTGCCATCAGATGACGCAGCTGATCGATCCGCTGCCGCAGATCCGGGAGTGGGGCCGTCGCTTCTTCAATCTGCACGGCAAGGATGCCACGATCCGGCATGACGTGATTGCGCGGCACGGGATGTTCGGAGCGGAGACGCCGGTCTGGCACCGGACGCCGGGTTTCGGAGACACCAATTGGAGTGATGTCTTTTCCGAGCTGCGCCTGATCGGTTATCGCGGTTCGGTGGAAATCGAGGGGTGGCACGATCCGGTTTACCGGGATGAGCTGGAAATGACCGGTCAGGTACGCGCGCTGCATTATCTCAAGGAGTGCCGGGGTGGCGACTGGGTGGAAAATCCCGCCTGAAGTTCTGAAGCGTTTTCTGATTCGCTTCTCCGCCGCGTGGAACCTTCTGCCCTGTCCGGTTTGCGGTTGCGGGGACGGCGGCGGGGTTAACGGATTTTGTGAAGAATGCCGGGCGCGTCTGCCGTTTGTCCGGGGAAATCGCTGCCCCGGATGCGGCGGTGCGCTCGACGGTGTGTTGGCCAACTGTTCCAAATGCTTGCGGGAAAAGCCCCGTCCCTGGATTTACGCGTTGGCGCTGCTGGAATACCGCGGCGCCGGACGGGAACTGATCCGGGATTTCAAATTTCACCGGCAGCCGGAACTGGCGCGGCCGCTGGCCGCGCTGGCGGCGCCGCTGGTACGGGATTGCGGTGAACCGGTGGATGCGCTGGTCCCCGTGCCGCTGCATTGGCGGCGGGAGTGGTACCGCTCCTACAATCAGGCGGAACTGTTTGCCCGGCTGGTGGCCGACACGTTGGGTGTGCCTTGTGTGGCAGCGTTGAAGCGGGTGCGGGCGACACCGCATCAGGCGGGGATGGACCGGGAGGCGCGGCTGCGTAATCTCCGGGGAGCTTTTCAGGCGACACGGGCGGCTGCGAAGTGCCGCGGGCGGCATGTGTGGCTGGTGGACGACGTGTTGACCACCGGGAGTACTTTGACGGCGGCGGCGGAAACGCTTCTGTGCGCCGGCGCCGGTCCGGTCCGGATTCTGACGATCGGCCGGGCGTGAAGAGTTGGCAAATGAAATGAGCAGGGGATGATGGAATGGTATCGCAGCGCCGCGGAGGCGCATCGCCGTCTGGGATTGGTTTCCGATCCGGTCGCCGCGGCCGTGGAGGAACGGTATCCGGTATGGGTGAACGATTATTATCTGGGGTTGATTGATCCGGCGCAGGGGCCGGAGGACCCGATTTATCGGCAGTGTCTGCCGTCCGTGGCGGAACTGGAGGATCCGGAGGCGGAGTACGATCCGCTGGCCGAGGAGGAGCAGATGCCGGTGCCGCGGCTGATTCACCGGTTTGATGACCGGGTGGTGCTGCTGGCGACGGGGCGCTGCGCCGTGCGCTGCCGGTTCTGTTTCCGCAAGCGGACCTGGGCTGCGGACGGGACGGAACTGCCGGACCTGAAAGAGGAAACACTGGCAGCGGCGGCGAACTATCTGCGGGAACACCCGGAGATCCGGGAAGTGCTGATATCCGGTGGCGATCCCCTGATGCTGCCGGAAGAGCGGCTGTTTCATATTCTGGAGGTATTGGAGGCGATTCCGTCGCTGGAGGTGCTGCGCATCGGAACCCGGGGGCCGGTGGTCTGGCCGCAGCGGATGACGGCGGAGCTGGCCGCCCGCCTGGGGAAGGTGAACGGTTTGTGGCTGGCGACGCATTTCAACCATCCCCGGGAGTTGACGCCGGAGGCGGAGACGGCGCTGGGATTGCTGGTTCGCTCCGGCGTGCCGGTGGTCAATCAGACCGTGCTGCTCAAGGGCGTGAACGATTCGGCGGAAGTGCTGGAGACGCTGTTCCGGCACCTGGTGGCGCTGCGGGTCAAGCCGCACTATCTGTTTCACGTTGATCCGGTGCGGGGGGTGCGCCACTTCGCTACGGGGATTGAATGCGGGCTGGAAATTCTCCGGCAGTTCCGGCCGCGGCTGTCCTCGCTGGCGGTGCCGACGTTCGCCATCGATCTGCCGGAGGGCGGCGGTAAGGTCGCACTGCAGCCGGATTACCGGCGCGGAAACTGTTTCCCCGATATTCACGAACGCAAATGGATTGCCTATCCCGGGGCTCCCGGGGAAAACGGGAAGGAACTGTAATGAAGATTTCGCGAACGTTCGTTGTGGTCATGGCGCTGGCGGTACTGGGGGGTGGCGGCGGCTGCCAGAGCATCCGCGAGATGCTCAATCCTCCGGAAAGCGCCGGATCGGAAAAAAAACAGTCGGACGTCTTTTCGTTGAGTCCGAAAAGCAGCCGGCCGCCGTCGATGCTGGCCGGAGAACTCTCCGCGGAGGAACAGGCGGCGCTGCGGGCACATGAACGCGAAGGGGACGTGGCGGCGCCCACCTACGGACCGGGCGTTTACGACAAGGACAGCCGGGCCCGGAAGGACTGGGTGTTCGGACGCTGAGGCCCGCGCCGGTTTGACCGAAAG
>CASFXO010000170.1 GCA_949298665.1 uncultured Lentisphaeria bacterium | reverse complement strand
TGGAACGTTGACCCTCCGCCCGCGGGCGGAGTTGACCCGGAACGCCGGCCGGAACCGCGGCACATAGCCGATCCGGACCGGCGTCCCGTTTTTCGGAGCCTTTTTTTACGAATGGTGTGAACCCTATGACATCCTGTTTTGAAATCAGTCGGCGGTGTCCCGAGACCGGAGCCCGCCGCGGCCGCCTGACCACCCGCCACGGAACCGTGGAAACCCCGGTGTTCATGCCGGTGGGCACCCGCGGCACGGTCAAGGCCATGACGCCCCGGGAATTGGAGGAACTGGGCGCGGAAATCATTCTCGGCAACACCTATCACCTGTTTCTCCGCCCGGGGCTGGAAATCATCGGTCGGGCCGGGGGGCTGCATCGCTTCAGCAACTGGCGCCGTTCGCTGCTGACCGACAGCGGCGGATTTCAGGTCTTCAGTCTGGCGAAACTGCGCAAAATCACCCCGGACGGCGTCAAATTCGCCTCCCACATCGACGGCAGCCGTTTTTTTCTGGGACCGGTGGAGTCGATGCACATTCAGCGGGTGCTGGATTCGGACGTCGTCATGGCGTTCGACGAATGCACCCCGTACCCGGCGACCTTCGCGCAGGCGGAGAAGTCGCTGCGCATGACCCTGCGCTGGGAACGCATGTCCTTCGAACAGGAACTGAATCCCGGACAGCTGCGGTTCGGGATCGTGCAGGGGTCGCTGTACCGGGATTTGCGGATTCACTCCGCGCGGGAACTGGCGGCCATCGACTTCGACGGATATTCCATCGGCGGTCTTTCGGTGGGCGAGCCGGAGGAGGCCATGTTCGAATGTCTGGACTACACCGTCCCGGAAATGCCCGCGGACAAACCGCGCTACCTGATGGGGGTCGGCACGCCGAAGCAGATCGTGGAAGCCGTAGCGCGCGGGGTGGACATGTTCGACTGCGTGATGCCGACCCGGCTGGGGCGGCACGGCAGCGCCTTCGTCGGTACGACCACCATCCCGGTCAAGGCGGGCCGTTACGCCGAGGACTTCACCCCGATCGATCCGGACTGCGAATGCTATGCCTGCCGGAATTTCACCCGGGCCTACATCCGCCATCTGTTCAATGTCGGAGAAATTCTCGGGGTGCGGCTGGTCACGCTGCACAACATCCATTACTTCCTGACGCTGATGCGCCGGATCCGCGCCGCCATCGACAACGGCACTTTTCCGGAACTGCGCCGGGAATTCGCCTGACGCCTCCGGCCCGGCGGGCGCTTCACGCCCAGCGGTTCCGGCGGCAGACATCCTCGAGCGGCAGCCGGGAAGACCGTGTTTCCGGCACCTCCGCCGGATATCCGAGCGTGATCAGCGCCAGCGGCTGAAACGTTCCCGGCAGCGCCAGGATGCGGCGCACCGCCCGCGGACGGATCCAGCCGATCCAGCAGCTGCCCAGTCCTTCCGCCGCCGCCGCGAGCACCAGATGTTCACCGGCGATGCCCGGATCCAGCAGATCGTAGCGCACTCCGGAAAACCAGGGCGCCACCCGGTGCGTCAGCCAGTCCCGGCGCACCGAAAGCGCCGCAATTACCGGCGCCTGCGCCACCCACGGCATGGCAATGCCGGGCAGCAGCGCCTCCCCGGCCAGTTGCCGCCGCACCTCCGGCTCCGTCGCCAGCACCACCCGCCACGGCTGCCGGTTGCAGGCGGAAGGAGCCAGGCGCAATGCCTCCACGCAGCGCTCCAGCGCCGCTTCCGGCACCGGATCCGGTCGATAGGACCGGCAACTGTATCGGCGCCGGACCAGTTCCAGAAAATCCACTCCGTCCATCCCGTACTTCTTCATTCCGTCATCGGCTTCCTTCAGAAATGGTATTGCACCTGCATTGCCGGCAGTTGACGGGAAACGATCCGGCGCAGCTCCTCCGCCGCCCGACGCGCCGTCAGCTCCTGCCGGATGTACGCCTGCGCTTCCGCCAGTGAATAATACCCTTCCGGCACACGCCGGACCACCCGTATCAGCACGTAACCGGACGGCAATTCCGCCACCTTGCCGATCGTGCCTTCCTTCAATCCGGCGCCGAGCTGCGCAACCGTCTCTTCCGGAATCGGAGCGTCCAGCCGTTCCGGAGTATCCGCCGCCACCCGGTTGAAATCCTCTCCCTGAAGAATCCGCGCCGCCGCCGCCGCCATGGCCGCCCGCCCCGCGGGGGTCGGCGCGGTACGCAACACCTCCGCCTGCACCGAAGCCGGACGGCGGAAACGATCCTGGTGCTCCCGATAGAAGTCCTCCACCTGCGCTTCGGAAATCTTCAACGTCTCCGGCATCGTCCGGAGCAGATACCATTGCACTGCGAGCTGCAGTTGCGTATCCGGGTCGGCGGCAAGTTTTTTCAATTCCGCATCCGACGGTCGTTTCATGGGTTTCGGCCAGGAGCGATACAGTTGCCGGAGACAGGCATACGCCATCTCGGCGGAAGGCGGAAATCCGGCTTCCCGCAAGTGGCGTCGAAGAGCGATCCGGCATAATTCCTCGTCCACCACCTGCCGCAACAGGGCGCGGAACTCTCCGGAATCCTCCCGCACCGCCGGATTCTTCTGCCGTGCCAGCGCCACCCCCTGCTCCCGGGTAACGGTTCCCCCCGCAAAGGACGCCAGAATCTCCGGAAGCCCCGCCGCCGCGGCACCGAACGTCGCCAGCAGGAACAGGGCAGCGGAAAACAGTTTCAGGGCGGTTCTTTTCATCCGGGTTCCCCCGACGGTTGGCGGTTCGAACGGATTACGGCTGATCCACGGCTTCCGGCGACGATGCTTCCGGCGACGCGGCTTCGGAAGGCGATGTTTCCACAGCAATTGCCGGAGCGTTGCTTTTCTTCTCCTGCGCCTCCCGGGCCCGGGCAGCGGCCTCCCGCCGTTTGACCTCCGCGGCGATTTCCGCTGTGAGCGCGGCCCGCTGTCGTTTCAATTCCGCAGTCAGAGCCGGATGATTCATCCGTGCCGCGGCACGTTCCAGCTCCGTCAACGCCACGCTGCGCCCGGCCAGACCGGTCGCGTCCCCATAGGCTTTCACCGCTGTCTGAAGCGCCGCCAGCTGCTGCAACCGGAGAATTTCACGCCCGAGTCCCGCATGCAGCGGCATCGTTTTGCGCCCTTCTTCCAGCAACGTCATGGCCTCTTCCGGTGCTCCGGCATCCAGTCGCGCCTGCGCCTCGCGGATCAGGGCGTTGCCGCGCTGAGTGTCCACAATGGTCGTCAGATACGCATTCCCGGGATCCAGCGCCCGTAATTTCTGAGCCTGTTCCGCCGCCGCCGCGGACTCGCCTTTGGTCATGCTGTGAAACATGCGGATCACCAGACGGTTCCGTTCCGTGGGCGGGGTCTCGTTCGTGCTTTTCCGACCGCAGCCGGAAAGCAGCGGAAGCAGACAACAAATGCTGAATATCAATGGTTTCATGTTCTCTAAAATAGCCCGTTTTTTCCCCAATAAAAGTCCCGGCGCTTTCTTTTTTGCATTTTGAGGTTATTTTTATAAAACACAACCGCGGGACCGCGGCGGGGAACGGAACGGCGGAAAGCGCCGTCCCCTCCGGAATCCCGTCGCCGCCGCCGCGGCGGATTGAATCATGAACGAATGGCACCTGTTGAAGACGCTGTTGCCGGAGCTCCCGGTCGACGCGTCCGTCCCCGTCGGGCCGGGAGACGACTGCGCCGTCCTCGACGGCGGCGGCGGCGAA
>CASFXO010000169.1 GCA_949298665.1 uncultured Lentisphaeria bacterium | reverse complement strand
CGCTGCAACTGCCCTGGCGGGTACCGTCGCCGCCGGGGGGCGCGGCTCCGGGGGCCTGCGGGGAATTGCTGCGATCGCTGCCGCTGGCGCATCTCGGGGTGCTGGCGGAGTGGCATCCGCACGAACCGGCGTTTGCCGCGCTGCCGGACGGCGGCATGAATCCGATCCGATTCGAGACGCGCGATGTGGAAATCGTCTATGAGCCCGCCACCGGTAATCGCCTGACATCCAGGTTGTTGGGGGAACGACTGGAACGGTTGCGTTTGCCGGGGCGTGATTTACGGGTGTATTTTCATGCCGCCGGGGTGACCGGGGATGGCCGGGCGGTGGAGATCGCCGAGCTTGCGGCGCTGGTCCGCCAGTTGCGCAACGAACATAAGGAATGGGAAACATGTTGAATCTCGGAGTAAATGTGGATCATGTGGCGACCGTGCGCCAGGCGCGCCTGGCCACGGAACCGAATCCGGTGGAAGCGGCGCTGATTTGTGAGAAAAACGGCGCCTGGGGGATTACCGCGCATCTGCGGGAGGATCGGCGGCATATTCATGACCATGATCTGGCGGAGCTGGCGCGCCGCGTCCATTTTCTCAATATGGAAATGGCCGTTACTGCGGAAATGCTCGGGATCGCCGAAAAGCTGCGTCCGCACAGCAGCTGTCTGGTGCCGGAGAAACGGCAGGAACTGACCACGGAAGGCGGTCTGGATGTCGCCGGACAGGAGCAGAAAATCCGGCAGGCGGTCGAGCGGCTGCATGCGGCGGGGATCATCGTCAGCTTGTTCATCGATCCCGAGCCGGCCCAGATTGAAGCCGCCCGTGCGGTCGGGACCGATTACATCGAGCTTCACACCGGGCGTTACTCCAACACCTCCGGCGCGGAGCAGGCTTTGGAGCTGGAACGGCTCAAACAGGCTGCCGTGCAGGCTGATTCTCTGGGTATCAAGGTGAATGCGGGACACGGCATTGACTACGTCAACATTGCAGGCATTCTGGAAATTCCCCATCTGCACGAATTGAATATCGGGCACAGCATCATTTCCCGCGCGATCATGGTCGGAATCGGCCAGGCGGTCCGGGAAATGCGCAATCTGATGGACCGGTACCGGTTCTGACGTTTTTTCCTACGAACGCGGCGGCGGCGTGGTCAGGCAGGCTTCGGCCGCCTGTCGGATGGCGCTGCTGCTGCGGGGGGAGAGCAGCTGGACGACCTCCCGCATGCCCTGTTCCACTTCCGCTCTCCGGGGGCCGCCGGGAAGAATGCGTTCGACCGCCGGAACCAGTTCCTGCGGCCGGACATGCCACTGCAGAAATTCTTCAAACACCGCCCGGTTGGCGATGATGTTGACCATGGTGAAAAAACCGCGGTACAGCCGCACCACCAGCGACGCCAGAAAAAGCGTGACCGGATGCAGCCGGTACACCACCACCAGCGGCAGCCCCGCAAGCGCCGATTCCACCGTGACGGTGCCGCTGGCGGCCAGTCCGGTCCCGGCCAGCTGCTGATACCGGGCGGTTTCCCCGACGACGAAGGTGATTTCCGGTGTTTGCGGATGCGCGGCGCGGTACTGGTCGTAATACCGGCGGCAGAGAGCGGCGATTTTTTCCCGGGGCGCGGACAGTACGAAACGCAGGTTCGGATGTTTTTCCGCCAGCTCGCGCACTGTATCCAGCATGGGCGGCATCAGCCGGGTGACCTCCATGGTCCGGCTGCCGGGAAGCAGCAGAAAACAGTCCGGATCACGCCGGATGGCCGGGTCATGACGTTCCCGCACCAG
Source organism: uncultured Lentisphaeria bacterium (assembly GCA_949298665.1). Classification (GTDB taxonomy): domain Bacteria; phylum Verrucomicrobiota; class Lentisphaeria; order Victivallales; family Victivallaceae; genus CALXOD01. The sequence goes on along the minus strand of CASFXO010000169.1, from coordinate 683 downwards.
ATCCAGCAGCGGGTGCCCCACAAATTCCGCATGCAGCCGGGTCGGCGCGAAGACTTCCACTTCGAAGGGAAAGATCACCAGCATCCGCGAACAGATTTTCGCCAGGACCGGCAGCCGCCATTTGCCCCATACCCAGAGGTGGGGACAGACGTACCAGATCACCGGAATCCGGTGCCGATACATCATCAGGGCAAAAAGCAGGTTGAAGCCGGGATAGTCGATCAGGATCACCGCCTCCGGTTTTTCCCGGACCGCCTGGCGCACCAGCTTGAAGAAAATGCCGACGAAGGTGAAGAGATGTTTGAGCACCTCAATGACGCCGATCACGCCGAGTTCGGTGGAGTCGACCCGGATGTCCAGCCCGGCGGCGATCATGGCCGGTCCACCCATGCCGGAAACCCGGACATCGTCGCCGTGTTCGGCACCCAGCGCCCGCAGCTCCCGCGCCAGCCGGGCGCCGTACATGTCGCCGGAGGCTTCTCCGGCGATGATCCAGAAATGGCGGACGCGACTCATTTGAGATTCAATACATCCTGCATGTCGTACAATCCCGGTTTCGCCCCCGCCAGGAAGCGAACCGCCCGCAGCGCCCCCCGCGCAAACGTGTCGCGGCTCGAAGCGCGATGGGTCAATTCCAGCCGTTCGCCGTTCACCGCAAACATCACCGTGTGATCGCCGACCAC
>CASFXO010000168.1 GCA_949298665.1 uncultured Lentisphaeria bacterium | reverse complement strand
GTTCGGTTTTTCGGGAGAAGCGGCGGAAAAACGTTGCGCGGTGCTCTCCGGCGGGGAAAAGATCCGGCTATGCTTTGCCCGCATTTTCGTCAATCCCCCCAATCTGCTGGTGCTGGACGAGCCGACCACCCATCTGGACATCCGGGCGCGCGAGCTGCTGCAGACGGCGCTCCGGCAGTATGCCGGAACGGTCTGTGTGGTCAGCCACGACATCGAATTCGTCCGGCTGGTGGCGACGACGATTGTGGCGATGGAGGCGGACGGTCCGCGCAAATATTTCGGCGGCTACGATTATTATCTGGAAAAGTCGCAGACGCTCCGCCAGACCGTCGTGCCGGAAACGCCCCGGCGGGAAGCCGCGGGCGACCTTTCAAAGGAGCGGCGCCGGGAACGGGCACGCCGCCGCGCGGCGCTTTCCGGGGAAAAACGGCGGGTGGAAAAACAGGTTGCCGACCTGGAGTCCCGGCTGGAGACGCTGGAAAATCGCCAGAAGGAACTGGTCGCGCTCCTTTCCGGCGATGAGAAAGTGGATTTCGCGGAGCTCAACCGCGAGCTGTCCGCCGTACAGCAGGATATGGAACATACCATGTCCAAGTGGGAGAAAGCCGCCTCGGAATTAGAAGAAATTCTCCGGGAAAATGCTCGGATTCACGAGGATCAGTGATCGGTTTCGGGGAGGTTCTCCGCCGGCGCGGCATCGTTTCCGGCCGGTGCGGAATCGTTCTTATCCCGGTGTTTCCGGTTGATGTTCAACCAGCGCCGGTGGGCCCACAACCACTGTGAGGGATCCCGGGAGATGAGCTCTTCCAGCGCGGTGGTGCACAGCTGGCAGACCGTCTGAATGTCTTTTTCCCGGTCGCCGGTGGGCTGATAGCGGATGAGGTCGCCGACAATCAGCTCAAATTCGAAATCATCTCCAGTGCGGCGTGTCAGTTCCGGCATGATCGGGATGCCGGTTTTCAGGTGCAGCAGGGCCGGCGTGCGGTGCGTACGGCAGGGCTGGCCGAAAAAGACATTTTCCACTCCCTCCTTGTGGGAGGCGTGCTGGTCGATCAGAATGGAGATGTTTTTGTCCTCCCGCAGGGCCCGGATCAGGTGGCGCAGACCGCTGCTGTCCTTGTTGACCAGTTCATGGATCGGGCTGCGGCGGTGTTTCAGGATCAGTTCGCCGATCAGCGGGTTGCTGAAGGGGCGCATGATCGACACCATGGAGCGCCCCGCCTTTTCCGAAAAGGCTGTACCGGCGACTTCCCAGTTGCCGTAGTGGGCAGTGACGATGATCACGTTCTGCCGTCCGGGTTTCCCGTCCCGGGCGAATACTTCCGCAATGGTGGCTTCAGAACCGGAGATACGGATTTTTTCCGGACGGTATTCCTGGTCCATTTTGGCGATTTCCACTACCAGCCGGGCAAATTGCCGGAAGGTCCTGCGGGCCAGATCCCGGGCCTTTTCCGGCGTCTTTTCCACCCCGGCATGGAGGATGTGGCTGATCGTGCGTTTCCGCAGTTTGCCCGCCGTCAGGAACAGCAGGTCGAACAACCGCACCGTCAGGGCGCAACCCCACCGGAACGGCAACAGACGGAGCAGTTGATAAAGCAGGTAAAACGGAATGAATTCCGCGTATATGGCAAATTGGGATTTTTGATGCTTGGCCATGGCCGGACTCCCGGTGTTCAGGACAGAACTCGCTTCGCCCTCCGCGCAGCAGGACACCGCAGAATCCCCGCCGGATGAACCGTCCTCATTTTTAATCCTCTATACTGGTAATATACCGCGACAACGGCTTCTTTTCCAGCATTTTCATAGAAAACCTCGACTTTTTGCCCCGCCGGCGGAAATTCCGGGGGGACGCCGGGAGTGCCCGCGCCGCCGCGGCCGTATCCACAGACGGATCGTGGCCGGAGACGGCGCTGTCGGTGTTCAGTCTTCCCGGGCGAACTGCGTATCATACAGTTTCCGGTAGATTCCGTTGAGCTGCAGCAGTTGCTCATGGGTGCCGGATTCCACGATCCGCCCTTGATGCAGCACGAGGATCCGGTCCGCGTGACGAATGGTGGACAGCCGGTGGGCAATGGCGAAGACGGTACGGTTGGCCATGACGCGGGTCAACGCCTCCTGTACCAGCTTTTCGGTGACGGTATCCAGCGCGCTGGTCGCTTCATCGAGAATCAGGATCGGTGGATTGCGCAGAATCGCACGGGCGATTGAAATTCGCTGTTTTTCCCCGCCGGAGAGCCGGAATCCCTTTTCGCCGACACCGGTGTCGTATCCCTGCGCGTGGCGTCCATCGACGATGAATTCATGCGCATTGGCCTGTTTGGCGGCCTCCACGATCTGCTCCCGGGTGGCTTCCGGGCAGCCGTAGG
>CASFXO010000167.1 GCA_949298665.1 uncultured Lentisphaeria bacterium | reverse complement strand
AATCGGCAGCAGGTCGAAGCGCTGACACCGGGAAATAATGGTCGGCAGCACCTGATGGACTTCGGTCGTGGCGAAAATGAATTTGACGTGCGCCGGCGGTTCTTCGACGGTTTTGAGCAGGGCGTTCCACGCCTGCTTGGTCAGCATGTGCACTTCGTCGATGATGTAGATCTTGTAACGGCCGGCGACCGGCGCATGGAGCACTTCCTCGGCAAGCTCGCGCATTTCGGCGGCGGAATTGTGGCTTGCCGCGTCGATTTCAATGACGTCCAGGTTGTTGTCGGCGGCGACGGCCAGGCAGGAGCGGCATTCGCAGCAGGGTTCGCCGTCGCGGGGGTGTTCGCAGTTCATGGCCTTGGCGAAAATCCGGGCCAGCGTGGTCTTGCCCACGCCGCGCGGACCGACGAACAAGTAAGCGTGCGCCGTCCGGTTCTGCCGAATGGCGTTTTTCAGGGTCCGGACCACATGTTCCTGGCCGACGACGTCGGCGAAACGCTGGGGACGCCATTTCCGGGCGATGACCTGATATTCCGCCATGGCTACACCCCCAGTCTGGTCAGCGCGTCGCCCAGTCCGGCAAGGTCTCCGCCGCGTCCGGGACGAGTTGGTTTTTCCGCTTCGGCCTGCGCCAGAATCACCCGCTGCTGTTCCGCGAAAATCTGTTTCAACCCATGTTCCGCCAGCTCAAGCAGCGTCTGGAGCTGTTTCCGGTCGAACGGCTGTTTTTCGGCGGTTCCCTGAATTTCCACGAAGCGTCCCGATTCGGTCATGACCACGTTCATGTCGACTTCCGCCCGGGAATCCTCCTCATAACAGAGATCCAGCAGCGGCACGCCGTCGATGATGCCGACGCTGACTGCGGCAACGCTTTCGCGCATCGCCAGCGGCTTGAAAAGTTTCCGGCCGGTCCGGCTCAGCAGCGCCAGCCGCAACGCCGTCGCCGCGCCGCTGATGCCGGCACAGCGGGTGCCGCCGTCGGCGTCCAGTACGTCACAGTCCAGATAGATGGTGTTTTCCCCCAGATTTTCCAATTCGATCACCGACCGCAGCGACCGGCCGATCAGGCGCTGGATCTCCATGGTGCGGCCGCCCTGCTTGCCGGCGGCGGATTCCCGTTTCATGCGTTCGTGGGTGGAGGCGGGCAGCATACCGTATTCGCAGGTCACCCAGCCGCCGGGAACTTTCTGGGCTTTCATCCATGGGGGGACCTTGTTTTCCACGCTGGCGGCGCAGACCACCCGCGTGCCGCCGCACTCGACCAGTACGGAGGCAAGAGGGTGTGAAAGAAAGTTTCCGGTGATTTTGAACGGCCGCATCTCATCGGCCGCGCGTCCGTCGATCCGCTTCATAAAAAACATCCTCCATCTGAGCATCGCCCCGGAAGCGGCCGGGATTCCGCTCCGTTGAAGCCGGTGGATTTCCTGCCGAGCCGGCCATCCCTCCGGGGGGCTCAAAAAAAGAGCCGGACCAGAACACCCGCGGCGCCTGCCGTAATCTGCGTAGAGCTGCTTGGTTCCCCACCTGACTCGATTGGCATAACGACAACGCACGGGGTCCGACCCGGCAAAAACGTATTTTGTGTTCAACCCGCCGAAATCGTTTTCCGGCTTCGGGAAACGATGCTACAATACACTACTTCCCGAAATATTCAAGCAGCAAACCGAGTTCCCGACGAAGATTTTTCCGCTCGACCACCCGGTCGATCAATCCTTTCTCCAGCAGAAATTCCGCAGTCTGAAATCCTTCCGGAAGTTTTGAATTGGTGGTTTCCTGAATCACCCGCGGCCCGGCAAACCCGATCATCGCCCCGGGTTCCGCCAGAATCACGTCGGCCACCGTCGCAAAACTCGCGGTGACGCCGCCGTAAGTCGGATTGGTCAGGATTGCGAAGTACGGCAGATTCGCCTCCGCATGGCGCTCCAGCGCCCCGCAGGTCTTGGCCATCTGCATCAGACTCAGGATTCCTTCCTGCATCCGGGCTCCGCCGGAGGCCGTGACCAGTACCACCGGGAGTTTTTCCTCGGTTGCCTGCTCGACCAGCCGGACGATTTTTTCCCCCACGACGGACCCCATGCTGGCGCCCATGAAACGGAAATCCATCACTCCGAGCGCGTAACGGTGTCCGTTCAACGTCGCCGTGCCGCAGACGACGGCATCGTGCAGCGAAGTTTTCTTCACGCTGTCGCTCAACCGCGCGGTATAGCTCTTCAGGTCGGAGAAATGCAGCGGATCGGTGGCGCTCATCGCGGCGTCGCGTTCTTCGAAACTGTCGGTGTCGGTCAGCGAACGGATCCGGTCTTTCGCATTCATGGGCAGATGACAGTTGCAGTACCAGCAGACCAGGAGATTGTCCTCCAGCCGGTCGAAATAAAGCGTCTGTCCGCAGTTGCGGCATTTGATCCAGGAGCCGTCGGGGATCACCATCCGCCGCTCGGTCCCGGGTACGGGAATGCGCAGTGTGGAATATTTGCCGCTGCTGAACAATGACATAGGTTTGAACTCCATTGTTTCCATGGTCGCTCCTTTGATCCTGAATTACGGGAGCGCGACTCCGGACGGTTTTCCAAACTTCACCGGCCCTCTGCCGGGGGGTCGAAAAAGCATGCCGGAACCTGTCTGCTAATATAGCACCAACTTTCCGATTTTCAATCCGGCGGGACGCCCGGAACGCGGATGCCGCCGGATTTTCCCGGCGGATCGTCGCCGTCAGATCTTCAGGATGCCGCCGCTGTCGGCGCTGGTGGCCAGCGCGGCGTATTTCGCCAGGTAGCCGGTTCGGATTTTCGGTTCGCGCGGCTTCCAGTGCTTCCGCCGTTCGGCGATCACTTCGTCCGGAACATCGAGCCGGATGCTGCGGTTCGGAATGTCGATCTCAATGATGTCGCCGGGTTCGACCAGGCCGATCAGGCCGCCCGCGGCGGCTTCCGGGCTGACGTGTCCGATGCACGCACCGCGGGTGCCGCCGGAAAAGCGTCCGTCGGTGACCAGCGCCACGCTTTCGCCGAGACCGCGCCCCATGATGTAGCTGGTCGGAGCGAGCATTTCCTGCATGCCCGGACCGCCTTTCGGGCCCTCGTAACGGATTACCACCACGTCCCCCGCCTTGACTTTGCCGGCGAGAATGCCTTCTCCGGCCTCTTCCTCGCTGTCGAAGATCACCGCCGGCCCCCTGTGCGTCAGCATGGCCGGGGCGACGCCGGCGGCCTTGACCACGCAGCCTTTTTCGGCGAGGTTGCCGAAGAGAATCGCCAGGCCGCCCTTTTCGCTGTAGGGATTCGAAAGCGGCCGGATGATGGTACCGTCCGGATCGGGCGCGGCGGCGTATTCCTCCGCCAGCGTTTTGCCGGAGACCGTCGGAGCGCTGCCGTCCAGCAGTCCGGGGACTTTACTGATTTCCTTCAGAATCGCCATGATGCCGCCGACGCGGCCGCAATCCTCGACGATGTGGTACTGTACCGACGGCGCGAGTTTGCAGATGTTGGGCGTGCGGGCGGAGATTTCATCGAGTTTGCGCAGGTCGAGCTTGGTTCCCGCTTCGTTCGCGATGGCGAGCGTGTGCAGGACCGTGTTGGACGAGCCGCCCATCGCCATGTCGAGCACCAGCGCGTTCTGAAAGGCGGTCGGGGTGGCGAAATCCCGGGCCGTCGGCGGATTTTCCATTTTCGCCAGTTCGACGGCGCGGCGCGCGGCGCGTTTCCAGAATTCGACCCGTTCGGGCGAATCGGCCGCGATGGTTCCGTTGCCGGGGAGGGCGATGCCGAGCGCTTCGCACAGACAGTTCATGCTGTTCGCGGTGAACATGCCGGAACAGGAACCGGGGCCGGGGCAGGCGGTGCATTCCAGTTCCGCCAGGCCTTCGTCACTGAGTTTGCCGATCCGGTTTGCCGCGACGCCTTCGAAAATGGAGATGAGGTCGGTATCCGGACCGCCCGCGGTCTGCGGTTTTCCGGCCCGCATCGGACCGCCGGAGGCGAAGATGGTCGGAATGTTCAGCCGCATGGCGCCCATCAGCATGCCCGGTACCACCTTGTCGCAGTTCGGAATGCAGATCATCGCGTCGAACGGGTGAGCGGAGCCCATGGTTTCGACACTGTCGTCGATGATTTCGCGGCTGGCGAGGGAGTATTTCATCCCCTTGTGGCCCATGGCGATGCCGTCGCAGACGGCGATGGTGTTGAATTCATAAGGCACGCCGCCGGCTTCCCGGATGGCGTCGCAGATGATCTGTCCGACCCGCTGCAGATGGCAATGGCCGGGAACGATGTTGGTGTAGGAATTGCAGACGCCGATGAACGGCCGGTTGATTTCTTCTCTTTTGATGCCGGTGGCCTGCATCAGGGCGCGATGCGGCGCCCGTTCGGGACCGGATTTCATGATGTCGCTTCTCATGGCGGAATTCCTTCCTCTTAATGAATGTGAAGTATGAAACGAAAATGGTTTGCTTATAATTTACCCGTGCGACGGCCTAAAAGCAACCGCAGGGCCGAAGAAAAAACACGATTCAGCTTGAAGTATCGAATGCCGGAAGTTATATTAGAAGATGAAAATAGGAATCATGAGCAGAATCAGGAAGCACCATGTTTGAATCACTGAGCGACAAGCTGCACGACGTTTTCCGCAAGTTGCGCGGACAAAGCACGTTGACGGAGAGCAACATCGCCGATGCCATGCGGGAGATCCGCCTGGCGCTGCTGGAGGCCGACGTCAATCTGCAGGTGGTTAATGAATTTATCGAGGCGGTCCGCACCGACTGCGCCGGACAGGAGGTGATCCGCAGCGTCACCCCCGGCCAGCAGGTGGTCAAGATCGTCAACGACAAGTTGATCGAACTGCTCGGCGGCGGCGCCGCCGAACTGAACCTCGTCCGGAAGCCCGCGGTCATCATGCTCGTCGGGCTGCACGGCAGCGGCAAAACCACCACCGCCGGGAAGCTGGCCCGATATCTCACCCGGGAGGCGCATAAGAGCGTGCTGCTGGTGGCCGGCGACGTGTACCGTCCCGCCGCCATCGATCAGCTGGAATTTCTCGGGCGCGAACTGAACGTGCCGGTGCATGTGGAACGCACCAGCATCAATGTTCCCGCCATCGCCGCCGACGCGATCGCCGATGCGACGGCGAAACAGACGGACGTGGTGATCATTGACACCGCCGGGCGGTTGCAGATCGACGAGACCATGGTTCAGGAGCTGGTCCGCATCCGGCAGGCCGTACAGGCGGATGAAGTGCTGCTGGTGGCCGACGCGGCGCTGGGGCAGGAGGCGGTTTCTGTGGCGAGCCACTTCCACGAAGCGCTGGGGCTGACCGGTTTCATTCTGACCAAGCTGGACGGGGACGCCCGCGGCGGGGCCGCGCTGTCGATTCGGAAGGTAACCGGTTGTCCGGTGAAATTCGTCGGGACCGGGGAGAAGCTCGAAGCGCTGGAAGTCTTCCATCCCGAACGGATGGCGAGCCGGATTCTCGGCATGGGCGACGTGGTCTCCCTGGTGGAGAAGGCCGCTGCGACGATCGACGAGGAGGAGGCGCGGGCGCTGCAGGAGAAACTGCGCAAATCCCAGTTCGATTTCAACGATTTTCTGGTGCAGCTGCGCCAGCTGTCCCGGCTGGGCGGACTGGAATCGGTGTTGAAGTTTCTGCCCGGCGGACGGCAGATCAGCGAAGCGATGAGCGGCGTGGATCCGAAGCACTTCGCCCGGATGGAGGCGATCGTGCTGTCCATGACCAGAGAGGAACGGGCCAATCCGGATCTGCTCGATTTCTCCCGCAAGAAACGGATTGCGCGCGGGAGCGGGGTGCCGGTGGAACAGGTCAGCGCGCTGGTCAAGCAATTCGACGCCATGCGCAGGATGATGAAACACAACGGCGTGCTCGGGCGGCTGATGGCCGGAGGCCAGTTGCCGGAATCGTCCTCCTCCAGTTCGCTGGGATCGTGGTTGAGCGCGCCGCCGCCGCTCAGCCGCAAGGAGCAGGATCGGAAAAAACGCCTGGCCAAACTTCAGAAGAAGGAACGCCAGAAGCAGCGTCGCAAGAAACGCTGAAGAGGAGGGGACGTTCATTATGCTCAGTCTGGTGATTGCCGTGGCGGTGGGAACGGGGGTGATGATGATCACTTCCCGCGACCTCGGTACGGCGTGGGGCGTGGTTTGCGGGCTTTTCATGGTGATGCTGGTGCAGCTGCTGATCGGACTGGCGATCCGCCGGCGGATCAATCGGATCAACGAGGCCATTCAGAAGATCATGGAAACCGCACAGGCGAAGATCAACCGGAAAATCCAGATGTTTCAGCAGCGTCCCGGGGGCAATCTCAAGATGGCGCAGCAGCAGCTGGAACAGGAGCAGGCCGCCGCCGTGCGGGAGGCGATCGCCGCCACGGATGCAGCCCGACCCTATTACAAGTGGAATTTCATGTTGAAGAAACAGATTTCCACGATGCGCATGCTGCTCTATTATCAGATCCGGGATTTTGCCGAAGTGGACCGGCTGATGCCGGACTGCGTGTTTTTCGACGCGCGCTCCATGGCGTTCAAACTGGCCCGGATGTATAAGAAGAACGATCCCGGTCTGGACCGATTTTTCCAGAAGAAGGCCCGGCGTCTGAAAGGGGAGGACTGCGCGCTGGTCTGGAGCCTTTATGCCTATATTCAGGTGCGGCGCGGCGATATCGACGGGGCGTTGAAAACTTTGGTCGAAGCCAAAAAGCGTACCGACAATCCGGTCGTGCTGGAAAACTGGGAGCGTCTGGCCAACGGCAAGGTCAAACATTTTTCCAATGCGGGACTGGGGGATCTCTGGTATTCCCTCTACCTGGAAGAACCCAAAGTCAAACCGCAACGGGTCCAGCAGCGGCCTTATTAGCGGACAGTACGGCATTCCGATCTGTTTGCGGTTGATCGGTGCGGAGTCGCCTCAACGGGGAGTCATCGGCTCATGAATGAACTGTTGCGGGAAATCGGGCGGGAGTTCCGCCGGGGGCGGCGCCTGGTCGAATTCATCGGCGCCGTCGGACTGGAGCTGGGGTATGAGTTGTGCCACTGGAAAAAATTCCGGCGGCGGGAGTGCTGGTATTATCTGGATCTCTGCGGTCGGCAGTCATTGCCGATCGTGCTGCTGATCTGCGGGCTGATGGGGATGATCCTCGGGCTTCAGGCGGCGATTCAGATGCGCCAGTTCGGTACGGAGCTTTACGTGGCGGATCTGGTCGGCTTCTCCCTGCTCAAGGAACTCGGGCCGCTGATGGTGGCGATGATCGCCACGGGGCGCGCCGGTTCGGCATTCGCGGCGGAAATCGGCACGATGAAGGTGAACGAGGAAATCAGTGCGCTCTCCACCATGGGCATGAGTCCCGAACGGTTTCTGGTGTT
>CASFXO010000166.1 GCA_949298665.1 uncultured Lentisphaeria bacterium | reverse complement strand
CTGTATCACGTTTTCCGCAATCCTGGCGTCGAAAAAGTCGGCTTCGCCTGCCGGTCTCTCATGGAGAAATCCGATTTTCCGTCAGCGCGGTTCAGGGGGCGCCGGCTCTGCTCTACGACCGGCAGCGCAACTACGGTCGCTCCGGCACCCCGGAGCCCATCGACGGCGAATGGATCATGCGGCTGTACTACTGAAAACGCCCCTGCCCTGCGGCGTGTATTACACTGTTCCGGGAGCAGCCTGCCCCTCCCGGCGGACGGGGTAGTGATTGCGGAGCTGTTCAAAAGTTTCCGGGTGGTCGCGCAGCGCGGCATCGTCGCGCCCGACGTCGTAGGCCCCGTTGTTCAGAAAAATCTCCCGCAGATCCGGCCGCCCGTCGAACGGCTCCGCCGAATCCGGATTCGGCTCCGGCAAAATCGGCGGATACCAGCGCAGCAGTTCGCCGATCTCAAAGAAATCCGCCAGTTTCCGAACGCAATACGCCGTACCGTTGGCCTTGCCGTCGGCGGAATATCCGGCAATGTGCGGGGTCCCGATCTCCACCTTCCGCAACAATTCGCGATGGATCTCCGGCTCGTGTTCCCATACGTCCAGCACCGCACCGGCCAGTTTACCCCGCTCCAGCGCGGCAAGCAGCGCATCATTATCACAGACTTCGCCGCGTGAGGTGTTCAAAAAAAACGCGTTCCGCCGCAACTTCCCCAGAAATTTCCCGTCCACCAGATGCCGGGTCCGCCACGGCCCGTCCTCCGTCAACGGCACGTGAAGCGTCAGAAAATCAGCCCGTTCCTGAATTTCCTTCAAGGCAACAAATTCTTCATTTCCCTCCCGCTCTGCCCGCGGCGGATCGTTCAGCAATACCGTCATCCCCAGAGCGCGCCCCGCCGCCGCAACCAGTGTCCCCACGTTCCCCACACCGATGACCCCCAGCACCTTCCCGGAGAAACTGAAATCATGCCGGAGCGCCAACCGCAGCAGCGCGGACACCACGTATTGCCGCACCGAACCGGCGTTGCACCCGGGAGCATTGCTCCAGAAAATATGCGCCTTCTCCAGATAGGCCAGGTCCAGATGGTCGAATCCGATGGTCGCGGTCAATATCAGCCGCACCGGCGTTCCGCTCAGCAGAGCGGCATCACACCGCGTCCGGGTTCGGGTAAGCAGCACCGCGGCATCCTTCAGAGCCGTCCGGGAAATCTCGCTGCCGGGCAGATACACCACTTCTCGAAAATATGGTTCCAACACTCCACGAAGAAAAGGAATCCGATCATCGGCAACGATCCTGTACGGCAGAACTTTCTGCACAAGCTCCTCCTTTTCAATGATTGAAAAGCGACTGATTTTTCCCGATCCAGTGCCGGATCACCGGCTCCAGGATAAAGTCCTCCAGCCGGCTGTCCCGGGGCAATGCCTGATTGCAGAAAGGACAGTACGGAAAAATCTCCACGTCCGCCGCCTGCAATTCCTCCCCGCAGCCGGGACAGCGCATCTCCAGTTTTCCGGAAAAATCACGATAATACATCGTCCGGCTTCTCGACACCATCTTTTCTCCTCTCCCCCCTCTTTGTTTTTCAAGCGCCCGCGGCGCAGAATTCATCACAGGCGCGCGGTTCGCCAATCAGCATCACCCGGTCATCCGGATGCAGAACAAAGTCCCGATCCGGGAAAGCGGTGAAATTCCCGCTTCGCGCCACCCCCAGCACCAGCAATCCGTATTCCTCCCGGAACCCGCTCGTCGCAATCGGGCACCCGTCCCAGCGGCTGTCCGGCTTCACCGTCAATTCAGCCGTCCCGAAAAACTGCGCCAGAAACGGCACCCCGTGCCGATCGCGTAACTCCGTACTCCCGCCGATGACCGCCGCCCCCGCCTTCTGCAGACACCGGAAAATCTCCGACATGCTCCACCCCAGCGCCAGCAGGGTCATCCGCACCGTTTCCACCCCGGCGGCACGATCCACTTCCACGACCGTAACACCGTCCTCGCCCTCCCATAACGACGGCGTAGCACCGTTCTCAAGCTGCAGAATCACGGCTAAATCCGGGTTCATCTGGCGGGCCACCCGCACCACTCCCCGGGTTTCCGGAGAAGAAGAGGACACCACCACCAGCGCCCGGGCCGATCGGATTCCCGCCGCATCGAGAATCATCTCCTGCGCCGGATCACCGAAAATTGCCGGAAAACCCAGCTTCTTATATCGCACAAAATTCTTGTACTGCGGTTCCACCAGCATGAACGGACGTCCCAGCTGCTGCAGCATTCCCGCCAGATTCGCCACCGCCGGATCGCCGGTCAGCACCACGTCCCGCGGCACGTCGCCGTCCTCGAAATTCACCCGTCGCGGCAGCGCGTGCTTCTCCGGATGGAAACGCCGCATCAGCTTGAAACACGGCGTCGTCAACCGCGACAGCGGCGGACCGACCAGCATGGACAGTACCGTCACGTTGAGCACCAGCGAATACAGATAATGGTCGATCGCCTGCAGTTCAATTCCCTGGCGGATCAAGACAAACGCGATTTCCGACACCGGCAGCATGCCGAAAAACGCCGCAAACGGAATCACCCGCCGATATCCGAACGCGTAGGTCACGCCGAACAGAAACACCCCGCGCGTCAGCGTCACCGCCAGCAGCACCCCCATCACCGTCCCGAAATTCTTCCACAGAAACACGGGATCGAACAGCATCCCCACCGAAACGAAAAAAATCAATACAAACAAATCACGGAGCGGCCCGAGCTCACTCTGCGCCTTCAGACTGTAATCCGACTCGCTCAGCACCATCCCCGCCACAAACGCTCCGAACGCCAGCGACAGACCGACCCGGCTGGTCAGATACCCGATCCCCAGCGCCAGCGCCGTCACCACCAGCAGAAACAGCTCCCGGGAATGCAGTTTCGCCACAAACTGCAGCAGCCGCGGCATCAGTTTCGACCCGACCACCCCCATCAGCAGCACAAACAGCCCCGCATAAACCAGCGGCAACAGAAATTCCAGCATACTGCCCGAAGCCCGGCTGTAATTCGTCAGCAGGATCATCACCGGAATCACCGTCAGGTCCTGCACGATCGACATGCCCAGCATGATCCGTCCGGACAGCGCCCCCGCATACCCCTGATTGGCCAGCGTCTTTAAAATCACCGCGGTACTGCTGCTCAGAAACGCCGCGGCAAACCACATCGAGGGCGCCGTCTCCAACCCCAGCTGCCGCCCCAGAAACCAGCAGAACAGAAAGGTCAGCGCCACCTGTATCGCCGAACCGAAAAAAGCCACATTGCGAATCTGCTTCAAACTCTTCAGCGGAAACTCCAGCCCCAGCGAAAACAGCAGCAGCGCCGCCCCGATATCCGCCAGTTTCCCCACCGCATCCAGATCCGTCACCCGCGGTCCCATCGTATGCGGCCCCACCAGCAATCCGGCCAGCAGATATCCGATCAGCAGCGGCATCCGGAGAAAACTGGCCAGCACCCCCCCCAGCAGTCCGGCCAGCACAATCAAAAGAATGTCCGTTGAAATATCGCCCATGTTTCCTCCTTCACTTCCCGCACCGCGGCCGCGCTTTCGCCTCACATATCGCCGCGCCGGTCTTCCGTTCTTCACCCGCCTCCCGCGGAGGCTATTCTACATACACCCGCTCCGCCGGGAAAACCGGTCCGTCGGAGCAGGTGCGCGCGTACGTCCAGCCCTCCGGCGTATCCGCCTTGACCTTGACCACACAGGCAAAACAGGCCCCGACCCCGCAGCACATCAGATGATCCAGACTGAGTTCCCCCGGAATCCCGGAGTGCTGCAACATTTTCGCCAGCGCCATCAGCATCGGGTGCGGGCCGCAGCCGTAAATCTTCACTTTTTGGCCACGCAATTCCTCCAGCAGCGGCCCCAGCAGTTCCGTCACCAGCCCGCGCTGCCCGACGGAACCGTCGTTGGTGCTCACCCGGACCTCAAACCCGACTTCCCGGTACCGGTCGGTCAGCAGCACATCGGCGGCGCCGCGCGCCCCGAGCAGCACATAGCCCGGCGTCATCGCCCGCTGCGCCAGCATGAACGTCGCCGCGGCACCGTAGCCCCCCACCATCAGCACCGGCACCACCCCTTCCTCCGGGGGCGTGAACGGCGTCCCCAGCGGCCCGAGCAGATCGCAGACCGCCCCCGGTTTCAGTCCGGCAAGCCGCGCCGTGCCGGCGCCGACCACCTTGTACACCACGCGCAGAATTCCGTCTCCCCCCGCTTCATGGATACTGAACGGGCGGCGCAGGATCTGCTGCGCGCCTTCTTCGATGCGCACATGCACGAACTGCCCGGCGCAAGCCGTCCGGCAGATCTCCGGCGCATGAAATCCGACCATATGATAACCGGGCTGCATTTCCCGATTGACGACGATTTCTCCGACTTTCATCTCTGAATCTGACGCTCCCCCGGAGGCCGGACGGCCTCATGCTTGTTTCTTCAACTCCGACGCGGGCACGGTTTTTCCGGTATCGATCATGACGTTCCGGCGCTGGAACGTCGGGAAGTCCAGATCTTCACCGTTCCAGATCACCGGCGTGGTCTTATCCATCATCCCCTTGGACAACGTATCCAGCGCGAATTTCAACTGTTCCACCTCCACCGCGGGTTCCACCGCCGTCTTGCGCGCCGCGCGACCTTTCCGCGCCGAACCGCCGGCCAGGGGACGCCCCACCTCTTCCGCGGCATCGAACTTGATGGTCAATGCACACAGCTGCACCCGCTCGCCGAACGCCGCCTCGGTCGAAGCCCCCGCAAACAATTTCGCTTCCGGCCGGACAAAAGTCCCCGCCTGTTCCAGTACCTGCCGGGTTTCGCCAAGCGCCAGCGAATCGCCGCCGATCAACGAAAAAATCACGGCATCCGCACCCGTCAGCTTGTCCACGCCTCCCAGCAACGGCGATTGCAGCATCCTTTCCAACGCCAGTTGACAGCGTCCGGTACCGTCCGCCGCCTCGCCGTCCGCGGCAATCCCCACACCGATGCTGCAGAAGCTTTTCCGCCGCCGCAACGTCGCCACCAGATCAGTAAAGTTCACCGCCAGCAAATTCCCCTGCCGCAGCACCGCGGTCAGCGCCAGCGCCGTCCCGGCAATCTCGCGATCCGCCAGCGCAAAAGCCTCCGCCAGCGGCGTCGTCCCCGGCAATATGGAAAACAGTAAATCATTCGGCAACGTCAGCACCGCGTCCGCCATATCCAGAAGTTCATT
>CASFXO010000165.1 GCA_949298665.1 uncultured Lentisphaeria bacterium | reverse complement strand
GGCTCGATATAGGTATGATCCGCCATGCCGGGGTCGGTCATGATGGTGGCGGGGTTGCTGTTCGCCAGAACAATTTCATACCCCTCTTCCCGGAGCGCTTTACACGCCTGGGTACCGGAATAGTCAAATTCGCAGGCTTGTCCGATTACAATCGGCCCTGAGCCGATGATCAGAATCTTTTTGATGTCGGTGCGTTGGGGCATGGGCGAGGTCCTTTCTGCGTAATATCACAATCTGCTGATTCGTTCAATATGGAAAAGGCTTCGCCGGAAGAAGCGCCCTCCGACGAAACCGGAATGTAATATACTCCCGCAATCCGTTTCTGTCAAGACCGCCGCCTGGCGGATTTCCGGGATTTCCGGCCGGTGATTCAGACGCGGCGGAAGAGCCGCCAGCCCAGCGTCAGTCCGGCCAGCAGCAGTACGCCGGCGGCGACGATCAACCCCTGCCGCCGATCGAATCCCGCCGGCGGAGGACGGAAGTCCGGATTGTTCCGGCGCGGTTCCAGCGCATAAACGACCTCATGACCGCGCTTCCGGCGCAGCAACTCCTGCACATCGTATTCCGGCAGCGGCGCCACGGCGCCGAAATAAAGCCGCAGTGTCTCCGCGGCCGGGAACGGCAGCACCACCTGATAAACCGGCCCGGAAAGCCGGATCCCCGGCCCCTGCAGCGGCAGCAGATCCCCGTTGAAAATCCGCAACTCATAGGCGCGGCAGCGCTGTTCCGGAAACGTAAGTACCGCACTGTCCGCCTCCGCCAGTTTCAGCGCCGTTCCTTCCGCCAGCAACCGCAGAACACCATCCTCCCCGGCTCCGTATAGGGCAATGCGGCGATAGAAAAACGGCACCTCAGCCATCAACTCCAGCTGCGTCAGCGGCGCCCGTTTCGCCTCGAAACCGATCACGGTTTCTCCCGGCAGCTCCTCCATGCGGGTGATCGACACCGGATACGGTTCCACGACCGGTGCGGACTCCGGCACGGACTCGCGCGAAAGTCCGGTTGCCCGAACGCCGTCCACGGCCAGCACCCCGGCGCGGATCTCCCGGAGCCGGGCGGGGTCCGAACCGGGATGATCCTGCCAGAACTGCCCCAGCGGCGTCGGACGGCTTTCATCCACCTCCCGAACGGTCAAACGGAAAAAACGGTGCAGCGACGGCCGCACCGTGATCGTGGTTTTCCGCAGCCCCTCCCGGGCGGCGCAGTCGAACACCACCTGTTCACCCAGCAGCTGCCAGACCTCGCCGTCCGGCCCGCCCTCCACCCGGACCAGCCGTTCGAAATCATGCGACGCGGTCACCAGCTCCAGTTCGCGGATTTCCCGGTAATCCCCGCCGACCTTCAGAATCAGCCGCTCCTCGTCCCGCTGCGGATGGCGCGTTCTTGACACTACGTTCACCTCCGCCGGTCCGGAACGCCGCACCGGATGTGACTCCACCGCGCGTTCCACCAGAAACGGCACTTCCCGGTGCTCCAGCGTAAAAACCCGAAGATCCGACAGCAGGCTCTCCGTCAGTTCGTAAAAGTCCTGATCCAGCTTCATCAGCGCCGGCGCCCCGCCGCGCACCGCCGCAGCGCTGATCCGGGCCCGTTTGTAACGGGGAAAGACCGTGCGATCCGCGTCCGCTCCGACAGCGGCAAGCGCCATTGACGCCAGCAACGCAAGCACGATCCTCTTCCGGTTGATCCCCATACCCATCCTCTCCACAGATTTCCGTCTGTTATTTCATCGTTGATTCCGTCAAAAATACACCTTTTCCCGCTCTGTTGCAACCTCCGGACGCAAAAACCGTTTGAAAACTACCCGATTCATGATACAGTTTCTCCGGGAGCCAGAAACGATTTCACGCGGAGACACGCCTCATGAACAACCGATACCCCATTTACACCGAAGACGCCGAGTGTCAGGATTGCTACAAATGCGTCCGCCGTTGTCTGGTCAAGGCCATCCGGGTCCGGGACGGACGCGCCGCCGTCATTCCGGAAAACTGTATCGGCTGCGGCCGCTGCGTCGAAGTCTGTCCGGCCCACGCCAAACGGGTCCGTTCCGATCTCGGGCGAATTAAAATGTTGTTGCGTTCCGACAAGCCGGTTTACGTTTCGCTGGCGCCGTCCCACGTCAGTGAATATCATCGACTTCAACCCGGACAGCTGATCGCCGCATTGCGCCGGCTGGGCTTTGCCGGTGTCGGCGAAACCGCCGTCGGCGCGCAGCTGGTCAGTGCCGCGGTCGCCGCTGAACTGAACCGGATGGAACGGGGCGTGGTGATTTCATCCGCCTGCCCTGCCGCCGCGGATTTCATCCGGAAATACCTGCCCCAGTTCGCCGGAGCGATTACGCCGGTGCTTTCGCCGGTCATGGCCCATGCACGTTACCTGCGCGACCGCTTCGGCGACGACATCGCCGTGGTCTTCGTCGGCCCGTGCATCGCCAAAAAAACTGAAGCCGACCGGCATGAAAAGTTGCTCACGCTGGCCCTCACCTATCCGGAACTCAATCAGCTGCTGCAGGACCACGACATCGATCCGTGCCGTCTGACACCGGGCCCGGAAGACCACTTCGTCCCGGAAAAAGCCGCCGAAGGCGCGCTGTACCCCATCGAAGGCGGCATGATCGAAACCATCCGCCCCCTGTGCCGCAACCAGCGGGTCCGCTACGCCTCCATCAGCGGCATCGGCAGTCTGGCGCTGGCGCTGGAAGGACTTTCACCGGATGAAGTGGAGGTTCCGGTTTTCATTGAAACGCTCGCCTGCGGCGGCGGCTGCGTCCACGGCCCGCAGTCGGAACACCGTTCGCCGGGGCTGTTGGAACGGCTGCGCATTCTGGAATCCGCCGTGACGCTCCCGGAAATCCCGCCGCGCAGCACGCCCGGGGATTTCTCCGGCGAATTTCCCCCGGACCCGGTCCCCGCGGAAACCGTCGACGACGCCAAACTCCGGGAAGCATTGCACCGCATCGGCAAATTCCGTCCCGAAGACGAATTGAACTGCGGCGGATGCGGCTACGACAGCTGCCGGGAATTCGCCCGCGCCCTGATCGCCGGAAACGGGGAAAACGCCATGTGCGTTTCGTATATGCGCAAACTGGCGCAGAAAAAAGCCAACGCCCTCCTCCGCTGCATGCCCGCCGGCGTCGCGGTGGTGGACAAAAACCTCGCCATCGTGGAGTGCAACCGGATGTTCGCCGAGCTGCTCGGTCCGGACTGTCTGGACGTCTTCGACGCCTGTCCCGGCATGGCGGGCGCGGATCTGCGGCGGATGGCCTCCTTCGCGCCGCTCTTCCTGGACGTCATCGAATCCGGCAGCGAATTAAAACGGGATTACCTGAAAGTCGGCGATCACCTGTTCAATCTCACCATCTTCCCGATCGAAGCGGGAGCGGTCGCCGGCGCCGTCATTTTCGACGTGACCCACACCGAACTGCACCGCTCCGAAATCGCCGCGCGCGCCCGGGAGGTCATCGACAAAAACCTCGCCGCGGTTCAGGAAATCGCCTGCCGCCTCGGCGAACACATGGCCGATACCGAACTGCTGCTGCGTTCCATCGCCGACGACTATCCCGACGAGGAAATCAGTACACCGAATCCGGGTAATAGTGCTGCGCCGCGTTCTCCCGCGTCACCACCTGCGACGGAATGAGAATTTCCGCCCGGCCGTCAACCGGTTTTCCGCCGTTGCGCACGCCCGCGAGCGCCTGTTCGATCGCGGTCCGGATCATGCGCGGCGAATAGGTGACGGTCGCCCGCACCAGCGGATCGCCGTCACGCACCTTGCGCACCGTCTCCCTGCTGCCGCCGCCGCCGACCATGGCCTTGACGTCCCGGCGACCGGATTCTTCATAGGCCTTGACCGCGCCGATCAGGACATCGTCGTCTCCGGCCCAGACGGCATCGATTTTCGGGTATTTCTGGAGGTAATTCTCCATCAGCGCCAGTCCCTTTTCGGTATTCCAACCGGCGCTCTGGCTGGCCAGGATGCGGATCTTCGGATATTTTTCGGTCAATACCTGACGGAATCCTTCGACCCGGTCGGTGTTGATCGGGCACGGAATCCCTTCCATGACCACAATGTCGCCGCCCTCCGGCAGCAGCGCCCCCATCGCCTCCGCCGCCGCCGCGCCGAAGCTGCGGTTGTCGCCGTTGACGAAAAGATTCTGCACCGGCCGGTCCAGCGGATTGGACACCACCACCAGATACACCCCGCGCCGGGCCGCCTCCTCGCAGATCGCCGTCACCGGCCCCGGCTCCTGACTCATCACCACCAGCGCCTGCAAGTCGCGGGAGAGCAGATTTTCAATCCGGTTGACCTGATCGGCACTGTCCGCACTGGTGGCGATGAGCACCTTCACATCCGGATTGTCTGCCTCCAGTTTTTTGGCCGCCTCTTCGGCGTTCCAGACCACGCCCCCGGTCCAGCCATGGGTCGCGGCGGGAATAGAGACGCCGATCCGGATCGTTTTTCCTTCCTCTTCAGAACGGCCGCATCCGGCCAGGAGGCCGATTGCCACGATGCACACCCATCCGAACCAACGCCAGGCCTTCATTCCGTTTCTCCTTTCCCGGACAGTTCCGGAGCTTCATTTTTTTCCGTCCTCTTCGACTCCGGCCGCAGCAGGCTGGAGAGCAGAAACACGCCGACCCCGACGCAAATCGCGCAATCGGCAATGTTGAACACCGGATAATGATAGCTTTTGTAGTATACGTCAAAAAAATCGACCACTTCACCGCGCCAGATCCGGTCGATGGAATTCCCCAGCACGCCGGAAAGAACCGTAAAAATCGCCCAGTAACGCTCCGGCCACCCGTCCGCCAGTGTCCGCAGGAACCACAACGCCGAGACGAACACAACCGCCGCCACCGACAGCAGCAGCCAGCCCTGTCCCTCGAACATACTCCAGGCCGCCCCCCGGTTCGTCACATAGGTCAAAGAGAAAAAGCCGTCGATCACCGGACGGCTTTGATATTTGACGAAGGTATGCTCCACGAACAACTTGCTGGCCTGATCCAGCACCAGCAGCCCCCCGGCCCAGCCGAGCGACCAGCCGATCCAGCGGTGTTCCCGGGCGGATCCGGGAGACACTCTCCGCAGCCAGGGCCCCTTCATTGCGGCGTGGTCCCGGTCAGAACCGGTTGCGCTGTTCATGCGCGGATTTGCACTTCACGCAGTAAATGGCATACGGGCGGGCCTCCAGACGGGCTTCCCCGATGTCCCCGCCGCAATCCAGGCATTTCCCGTATTCCCCGTCGATCAGCCGCTGAATGGCGCCTTCGATCAGCTCCAGCACGTTGCCTTCTTCGGTCAGCAGACGCAATTCCATCTCGTGGCGGGAGTTGTCACTGCTGACGTCCGCCATGTGCGTGGTTACGCCGCGTTTATCGGCATTGCTGCAGTCCAAGGCGTCCTCGGCATGGTACTGCATACGTCCGAGGACCATTTCACGGGCATGGAGCAAACGCTCGTAACGAATTTTATCGATGCCCTCAAACTTGGGCACCACGTTCGATTTCCTGGCCATGAACTTTCTCCTGAGCTAACTGGTTCGACATGAAAAACAACGAATATTCCAGTGATGACACGGCAATCTCAATCCCGCCGGTCGGAAAAACGGCGATCAATCAAACAACCCGACTCCTCCATGGAAACTTCGTCCTCTACTGCGAACTTCAATATACACCTTCCATGCCATTTTTGCAACCGGAAAAGCCGTTCTCTGGAAAGTATTTTCCAGCTTTCCCAACATTCCATCCCCTTACCGGAAAACCGTTCCGCGCTCCTGATTCCGGTTCAAGCGCACCTGACCGGAGTGCGGCCGAACTGGCGGTTGCTCCCGCCTCTCTGCAACAAAAAAAAGAGAGAAGAACCTCCCTGCCGGAATGGATCTTCTCTCTGATCGCAAAAACGATCTCTTACCGCCTTGACGGCGGCAGAACCGCTTATTTATCGCTCAACGCGACGACGCCGGGCAGCGCCTTGCCTTCGAGGAATTCGAGGGACGCACCGCCGCCGGTGGAAATGTGGCTCATCTTGTCGGCGAGCCCGGACTTGTTCACCGCCGCGACGGAATCGCCGCCGCCGATCACGGACACGCCGCCGGCGGCCTTGACTTCCGCCACCGCCTTGCAGACTTCCATGGTGCCGTTGGCGAACTTCGCCATTTCGAAGCATCCCATCGGCCCGTTCCAGACCACCGTCTTCGCTCCCTTGATCGCATCGGCGTAAAGCGCCGCGGTCTTCGGCCCGATATCCAGCGCCATCCAGCCGGCCGGAATGTCGTCGCCGACGATCTGCGTATTGGCTTCGGCATCGAACTTGTCGGCCGCCACGTTGTCGACCGGCAGCAGCAGCTTCACGCCGCGCGCCTCGGCTTTGGCAATCATATCCCGGGCATAGTCCAGCTGATCCGGTTCACACAGGGAAGCACCGATTTCATGCCCCTGCGCCTTCAGGAAGGTATAAGCCATGCCGCCGCCGATGATCAGGGTGTCAACCTTGGAGAGAAGGTTCTGCACCACGGCGAGCTTGTCGGAGACCTTCGCCCCGCCGAGAATGGCGACGAAGGGCCGCACCGGATGTTCCACGGCACTGCCGAGATAGGCGATTTCCTTTTCCAGCAGGAAACCGGCGACGCTTTCCTTGATGTACTTGCAGATCACCGCCGTCGAAGCATGGGCGCGATGCGCAGTCCCGAAGGCGTCGTTGCAGAAAAGATCCCCGTAAGAAGCGAGTTTTTCCGCCAGCTTCGCCTGTTTCGCCTTCATATCGGCTTTCTTGGCGGCATATTCCTCATCGGTCATGCCTTCGGCCTTCTTGACCTTGCCTTCCTCTTCCTTGTAGAAGCGGGTATTTTCCAGCATCAGCACTTCGCCGGGCTTCAGTGCGGCGACGGCAGCGTCAGCCGCGGCGCAGTCCGGCGCGAAAGCCACCGGACGCCCCAGCATCTTCGCCAGATAATCCGCCACGGGTTTCAGGCTGAAATCAGCTTCATACCCTTTCCCGGAAGGACGGCCGAGGTGGCTCATCAACACCAGGCTCGCCCCCTGATCCAGCACGTACTGAATGGTCGGGAGCGCCCCGCGGATCCGGGTATCGTCCTTGATCTGTCCTTCCTTGATCGGCACGTTGAAGTCAACGCGCATTACCACACGTTTCCCTTTCAGGTCAACGTCGCGAATGGTCTTCTTGTTCATAATCGGATTCTCTCTTTCTTTGCCTAGGCCGTACATCAAACGGGGCGGGCGGCAGAACCACCCGCCCCGCGGCGATTAATCTTGCTCCGGAAGATTACTTGGAGATGACGCGCGCCATTTCCAGAACCTTGTTGGAGTAGCCCCATTCGTTGTCATACCAGGAGACGATCTTGACAAAGGTCGGATCCAGCTGGATGCCGGCCTTGGCGTCGAAGATCGAAGTCCGGGCATCGCCGCGGAAATCGGTCGAAACCACACATTCGTCGGTGTAACCGAGAATGCCCTTGAGTTCGCCTTCGCTGGCCTTCTTCATCGCCGCGCAGATGTCATCATAGCTGGCGGCCTTATCCAGTTCGACGGTCAGGTCGACGACGGAAACGTCCGAAGTCGGCACGCGCATCGACATCCCGGTCAGCTTGCCGTTCAGGGCCGGCAGAACCTTGCCGACGGCCTTGGCGGCGCCGGTGGAGCTCGGAATGATGTTTTCGAGGATGCCGCGGCCGCCGCGCCAGTCCTTCTTGGAGGGGCCGTCCACCGTCTTCTGGGTCGCGGTGGCGGCATGGACGGTCGTCATCAGGCCGCGCTTGATGCCGAAGCTGTCGTTGAGCACCTTGGCGATCGGGGCCAGGCAGTTGGTCGTGCAGCTGGCATTGGAGATGATGTCCTGACCGGCATAGGTCTTGTCATTGACGCCGTAGACGAACATCGGAGTGTCGTCCTTGGACGGAGCGGACATGATGACTTTCTTGGCGCCGGCGGCGAGATGCGCTTCGGCTTTTTCGCGGGTCAGGAAGAGACCGGTGGATTCGACGACCACGTCGGCGCCGACTTCGTTCCACTTCAGATTGGCCGGTTCCTTTTCCTGGGTCAGGCGGATCTTTTTGCCGTTGACCACGAGGTAGTTGCCTTCAACAGAGACATCGCCGCAGAAGTGGCCGTGCACCGAGTCATATTTCAGCATATAGGCGAGATATTCGGGATCCAGCAGGTCGTTGATTCCGACGATTTCGATGTCGCTGCTGAAATTCTTGACGGCGGCGCGGAAAACCATCCGGCCAATGCGTCCGAAACCATTGATACCGACTTTAATCATTTCTTTTTCCTCTTTTGATTGGAATTAAGGGTTATCGGGATCCATTATGGATGAAAATATACCGTTGATTCCGGAAAAGTCAAGATAAAAAATTATCGATTACCCGAATAAATCCACTTTTCCCGGACACGCCGGAGTATTTTCCGAAATTTCGGCGGTGTTTTTTTCTTTTCTTAAAAAAAGTCGTTTTTTTTCCATCATCGCCGCTTGTCTTTTGCCCTCGGACCAGCTATAGTAAAGAATGTGATGCGATTCAAACGCAGCCCCGTGGTGTAATGGTAGCACAAGTGATTCTGGTTCATTTTGTTGAGGTTCGAATCCTTACGGGGCTGCCATTTTTGTTTTCAGCCGCCTGAAATTCCCGGATTTTTCTCCCCGTGCCGTTCCGAACTGCGGAAAACAGGAAAACGGAATCACTCCGCGCGAATAAAACAGACCCAGACCCGGCGTGAACGGGGACCGTCGAACTCGCAGAGATAAATCCCCTGCCAGGTCCCCAGCGCCAAGCGTCCGTCCACCACCGGCACCGCGACGGAAAAACCGACCAGTGCCCCTTTCAAGTGCGCCGCGCTGTTGCCTTCGCCATGCCGGTAAAAGGATTCCCGTTCCGGTACCAGCCGTTCCAGCTTGGCCAGCAGGTCGTGTCGGACATCCGGATCGGCGTTTTCGTTGACGGTCAATCCCGCAGTGGTATGCTGCGAAAAAACGTGACAGACGCCGCAAGCAAGGTCCGGCGGCGTCAGCGCCGCCACTTCGGCCGTGATGTCGATCATCTCACAACGCGCATGCGTGCGTACACCGATCTCACGCATCGGGGGTCTCCCGTTTCAACGGCAGCGCCTTGAGAATGTCCTGAATATTGGCGTCCCAGAATTCCCAGGTATGCCCTCCGGGTGATTCCTGGTAATGATACTCGAAAGCCCCCAGTGCCTCCACCCGGCTCCGGAAAGCCAGATTGTCCGCATACAGAAAATCCTCCGTGCCGCAGGCCTGAAACAACCGGGGACGCATTTCCGGCGGCAGGAGGGCGGCCTTCGCCAGCAGTCGCAGCAGATCGTCTTCGGGCGGCACGGGATTCCCCGCCCCGAAGAAGCTGTCCGCCTCCTTTTCGCAATGATAATCGGTCCGGAGACGCACCAGAAATTTCTCCATATCCGTCACCGCCGACAACGCCCCGGCGAAACAGAATTTGTCCGGCCGCCGCAGCGCCAGTTTCAAAGCGCCGTATCCCCCCATGGACAAGCCCGCGGCAAACGTATCCTCCCGCCGGGAACTCACCGGAAAAAAGTTTTCCACGATTCGCGGCAGCTCTTCCGAAAGGAACGTCCAGTAGTTCGCCCCGCAGACCATGTCCGTGTAGAACGAACGCCCCCCGTCCGGCATGACCACCACCAGCCCCAGCGCCGCCACGTACCGTTCAATCGAAGTCCGCCGCAGCCAGATGGTGTAATCGTCGCTCATCCCATGCAGCAGATACAGCACCGGATACAGGGTCTTCGCGCCGCCACTGGAATCCTGTCCGATCTGAGTACGGACTTTCTGGGGAATGATCACATTCATCCCGCAGGCCTTGGCGAGTGCGTCCGAATGAAAATTGCAGTGAATCAGTGCCATGTTCCGTCCCTTTTTCTTAATCTTGTCGGCCGTTCGCCGTTACAGATGCTGTCCGCAATCCACCAGCAGAACCGTCCCGGTGATCGACCGGTTGCCCGCCAGAAACAATACCGCCTCCGTCAAATCCGGCAACGCCACCGCGCGCCCCAGCGGCACCCGCTGCAACGTCTTCTCCATACGGCCTCCCGCCGGTAACCACGGGGGCGGCAGCACCGGCCCCGGCGCAAGACCGTTCACCCGGATCCGGGGCGCCAGTTCCCGGGCGAATTCCAGCGTGGCGTCGCGCAGCGCCCGGCGGCTGTGGGCATACGCTCCGCCGTGCGGCACGGCGGCGGCGACCTCCTGGTCCAGCAGATTGACGATCGCCCCCTCGCCCGCCGTCGGCCGCAGCCGCGCGGCGAATTCCCGCATCAGCGCCACCGGCGTCAGATAGTTGACTTGAAAAAAGCGCCGGTCTTCCTCCTCCCCGTCCGCCAGCACCGATTCGAAGCGCCGGTACCGGGAGGCGTTGTTGATCAGAATCTCCACCGGTCCCTCGATCTGGTGGAACA
>CASFXO010000164.1 GCA_949298665.1 uncultured Lentisphaeria bacterium | reverse complement strand
ACCCCCGTCCCCCCCGGATTCATTGCATGAAAAACCTTCTTTTGATTGACAAAATAAAGACTTCATGCTACCTTCTTTTTCAGCCTGAACGGGCCCCCGGAAATGCTCAGTTCACGGGATCCGATCCCGTCCCGGCAGTGGCTGATCGAACGACAATCGAAAGGATGAAAGATGGATCTCTGGAAATCTCTTGTTGCCGGCGGCGTGCTGCTGACCGGAGTGGCGGCCATGGCGCTGGCGGTCGAAGCCGAAACCGGCCGGTCGGACACCAAACGTATCCGGATCGAAACGCGCAAGGACGCTTCCGGCGGCCGACTCGTCCGTCTCCAGGGCGCCGTCCGCCTTAAAAATCCGCCCAAACCGGACACCCCGGCAGATCTGGTCATTCCGCTGAGCGTGGAAAAAACCGGAGGGTATGACATTCTGCTGCGTTTTTACGCGCCTGATGGCGGCAGTGATTCCTTCTATTATACCGTCAATCAGGAACCGGTCGGCGAAATGCACACCGGCACCCATGCCGACGGAGCGGAAATCTCGCTCGGTACCGTGCGCCTGGAAAAAGGTTCCAACGTCTTGAAATTCTGGACGCGCGAACCCCGGCTGGGAGTGGATTCCGTTACGCTGACTCCCGGCAAAATGCCGCTCGGAAAACCGATCACGCTGCAGGCGGAAGCGGCCCGGTTCCCGGCCGACCGCGTGGAGGTCGTGGATCAGCCCAAGTTCGCCGGCGGCAAGGGGCTGGCGTTGAAGTCCGGCGTGAAACCGCAGAGCGGCACGCCGGGCGGCACCCCTGATTTGAGTTTCGAAGTCACCCTGCCCGAAGGCCGCTATCAGATCCGCACGGTCACTTCGGCCACGCCGGAAAAATACCGGGAAATCCTCAACCTGAGCAAAACCGCTTCCCTCCGCGTCGACGTCGCGGTCGGCGATCAGTTGAAACAGCGCCTCTGCGCCTTCTCACCGTGGCAGCCGCGGGAGTACGCCCGGAACACCCTTGGGAAATTCAACTTCTCCGGCGGCAAAGACACCGTGAAAATCTGGCTCCCGGAAGGCATGGCGCTGGATGAAATCACCATCGTTCCGTATACGCCTCCCGCCATCCCCCCCGCAGTGACCGCCTACGTGCCGAAATACCTGCCGCCGAAAGACCGTCCGCGCATTCTGGTCACCCGGGAACTGCTCCCCGAAATCAAGGCGAACCTGAACCTCGGTGAAAACCGCGAATTCTGGAAACAGATCCAGCGCCTGGCGGAAAAACCCTACAAGTTCACGCCGCCCGAATCCGGCTCGATCGATTACGACGCCCGGCTGGAAACCGCCGCGCGCAACAAGGCCTTCGTGTATCTGATGACCGGCAACACCGCCCTCGGCAAGGAGGCGGTGAAGCTGACGCGCGACTACCTCCGTTGCGTCGAATTCGGCAACATGCTCGACATCACCCGGGAAATCGGCCGGGCGATCTATTCCGCGGCGCTCGTCTACGACTGGTGTTACGATCTGATGACGCCGGAAGACCGGCAGTCCATCCGTGAAAACATGATGCGCCTCGCCGACGACATGGAAATCGGCTGGCCGCCCTTCCTCCAGAACATCGTCAACGGCCACGGCAACGAACACCAGATCTCGCGGGACCTCTTCTCCATGGCGGTGGCGATTTACGACGAGGACCCGGAACCGTACCGGATCTGCATTTACCGGATGCTGGAGGAACTGTCCCCGATGCACACGTTCGAATATTCCGGCGGCCGCCACAACCAGGGCATGAGTTACGGTCTCAGCCGCTTCACCTGCGACATGCTCGCGGCGTGGAACATCAAGCGGACGCTGGGACTCGACCTCTTCGGGGACGGGGCGAAAAAAGTTCCCTACGCCTGGATCTACATGCGGCTGCCGGACGGCACGCTGATGCGCGACGGCGACGACTTCATCGCCTATCAGCAGCGCGGCAAGTACTGGAGCAATCCCATGACGGCCTTCCTCTGCCACACCTATGCCGGCGATCCGATTCTCAAAGGGGATTACGAACGCCAGGCCGCTTCGTGGGGACGGATGGAGCCGCTGCTCTTTTTGCTGCTGAACGACCCGAAAATCAAGGCGGAACCGGACCGCAGCAGTCTGCCGCTCACGCATTACATGCCCGAGCCCTATCCGGCGATGGTGGCGCGAACCGGCTGGGATTTCGGCAAAGACGCCAATGATGCGATCGTCTATTTGACCGGCGGCGGCTTCCAGTCGGGCAACCACCAGCACCTTAATGCCGGTGATTTCCAGATCTACTACCGCGGAATGCTGGCGGCGGACCTCGGTACCTACCGGTTCTACGGCACGCCCTACGACATGAAGTTCAACAAACGGTCGGTCTCGCACAACGTGATGCTCTTCCGTACGCCGGCAAAGAACGACGACGGCGGTCAGGTGTACCATTCCGGGTCCCCCAACAGTCTGAAGGAACTGCTGGAAAAAACCCGCAACGGAAGAATGCTTGCCGCCGCCTTCGGCCCGTCGGCGGTCCGGCCCTTCTTCAGCGTCTTCAAGACGGATACCGCGCCGGGGTATGCCAGAGGGCGCCTGAAGAGCAACATCCGGAATTTCGTCGTGCTCAATCTCGGCGACCCCAGACGCCCGATGGCGGTGATCGTGCTGGACGCCGTCGTACCGCAAGCCACCGGCCTGACCCCGCACTGGCCGCTCAACAGCTGGGGCAAGCCCTCCATCGCCGAACCGGGCCGGATCGTCGTCGACACGCTTGACGGCGAAGGACGCCTGACGTTGAACACGCTGCTGCCCGCAGCTGACGAGCTGAACGTCACCACCGCCACCGGCAAGGAAACCTACAACGTCTTCGGCACGCAGTATGAAGCCCCCTTCACCGAGCTGGAGGAAGTCAACGGTTCCCGCACGGTCTTCTCGCTGAAGAAACCGGTCAACGGGCCGTTCACTTTTCTCAACGTCATGCAGCTCACGCGCAACGCTCCGGGCGTGGAAGCGCTGCCGGTGAAATTATCGGAAGCAGACGGTGCCTGTACCGTTCAGCTGGATCACCACACCGTGAATCTCGCCCGCGACGGCCAGAACCGCACCCGGGAACTGGTGGTCCCCGTCGCCGGAGCGGTCGGACGGCAGCAGGTGCTGATCACCGACCTCGCCCCCGGCAACTGGCTGGTGCGGAATGCTGATACCGGGAAAATCCTGGGCGCCGCCACGGTCAAGGCCGATGACGGAACGTTGTTCTTCATCGCCGATCCCGGGAAATACCGGATTACGCCTCATGCGGCGACCAACGCCCCCGCCCTGCCGGATTACAGCCGGGAAGAAGCCCCGATGGAAAAACCGACGAGCGTCAACGGGCGCCCGCGGTAAATCCGCGCTGAGTCCGCGTTGAAGCGGTGGCGCCCGGCCGCGGCCGGGCGCCGTTTTTCTGGGGCGGGTTACGCTGTCAGGGTCAGCATGCCGACCACCGTCAGAAGCGCATAAAAAGCACCGCCGCAGCAAAGACTGAGATATTCCATGCACGGCGGAGAAATTTCCTGCCGCCGCAATCGGACCAGCCCCGTCAACGCCGCCGCATACCCGCCGATCGCTCCGCCCCACAGAAAGCCGTTCATGCCGATGAAAAACCCGGCGCCCCCCCATCCCATGAGCCCCAGCATCCCGACGCCATACAGCAGCCATATCACGGTCCCGCCGATCAAACCGCGCTCCTGACGGTTCTTTGCCGTGGTGAAAAGAAACTTCCGGCTCAGCCGGACAATCAACAGTGCTTCCAGCCCCAGAACGATCGCCGCCACCGCCGCCGCGCTTCCGCCCGGATAGCGGTCGGCATTCCGGCCCGGCCCGGAAAACGAACGAGTCCATCCGGGAAAGACAAGAACCTCCTCCGTCCCGTCCGCTCCCGGAGTTTTCCAGACCAGCCGCACCTCCTCCCACGGGTCCGGCTGAATTTTCAAATAAGCAGCAACAAGGGAGCGGCTCATCTCCATCCGTTCTGCGGTGGACACAGGCGCGGGTACCGACAGTTCGATCCTGGTTTTCCAGCCTTTTTCCCGCCAGCTTGTTACCGACTCAACCGCCGGGAAAGACCGTTTGCAATCAGCCTGCACCATGAATTCCGCCCACCGTGGTTTCCGCTCATCCTGCAGATAACCGTAATCGATGTTCTGCACCACGAGCAGTCCCGGCAGGACGCAGAATCCGGGAATGCAGATCACCAGCAGCGGCAGAATCCGGGACCGGAAGAAAAAAACACCGCACAGCCCGAACACTGCAAAACTGACCGCCCAGAACAGACTGAAACCGTACAGCGCACAGAAGACCGCAACGCTCATTTCTTCGTAGGCCATATGTCCTCCTCTCCGTCGCCGCACCGGCAGCCGTGATTCGTCCGAAGCGGCCCCCGGCCGCTCCCGCGCTCAGATGACTTCCAGCCCGTTGCGGTCCGGCAGCGCCGGAAACGGCCGGTGTGGTTCGCATTGATAGAAATAGGCCACGGAGGAAATGTCGTCCTGCAACGGCAAATACCGCCCGCCGGACCGCCATCCGATCGCCTGAATCGTCACTTTCAACCGTTCGTGGAAATGGATCGGATCAGGCAGATGAAACCGGTAGAGACTGTGCCGCGCCCCCGTCCGGTTCTCTCCGCCGCACGGATAGCCGAGGAACGGGGAACTGAACGTCTTGTGGAAACACCACGCACCGCCGAAATAATCCTCCGTCCCGGTGCCGCAGATGGTCGGAAATTCCCCGTCGCCGTCCAGAAACATCTTGACCTCCCCCTCCCCCCACCAGCCGTCGTTGTTCTGCTGCCAGGCAAGATAGCACCCGGCGAACTTCCCCCGGCCCTCCACACCGTCGAGGATGACGTAGTCGTCGCCGTACCGCAGCGGATTCTCCCGATGAAACCGGGCGTGGAAACAGGCTTCGCCCGCCGGTTCGTCGAGTTCCTCGAAATTGATCGTATAGAAGAATCCGGTCACCGCCTCGTCCGGCAGCAGATTTTCAACCGTGATCCGCGCATGCCGGGCGAACGGCATCGGAAAGTAGCAGTTCATACCGTCGGTCGGGTTTACGCTGATCGGAATCGCCCGGACCTCCGCCGTATATCGGGCGGCGTTGCAGAAGAAGTCGCCGACCGGCACCTCCACGCTCGGCGCCGTCTCCCCGTCCCAGTACATCCGCAATACCAGACAGCGCAAATACTGAGCATTCACCGTCATCCAGATATGACGGATACATCCGGGTCCGTCCACATCCATCAGCGTAGTCACCGACTCCGGCGGCAGCGTGATGCAGGGGCGGACCTTCCACTTCCGCCCGAGTTCGCGCGCATGCCGGTTGTTTTCCCATGCCTGCCCGATCCGGACGACCTCCGGCTGAGGGGTGTCGCCGACTTCGGCCATGCCGCCCCGGCCGGGTTCGCCGTA
>CASFXO010000163.1 GCA_949298665.1 uncultured Lentisphaeria bacterium | reverse complement strand
GACTCCAGGAGCACGGCAGTCCGGTTCGGACGGGAAGAATAAAAGGTAATCACGATTTTTTTCGTTCCCGGAGGTGCGACGACGGTATCCATCACCGACACGCCGGAAGAATCCGGATACACGGTTCCCGCACGGTACTTCACGGCCGGGCTGAAAAAGGCGGAAATTTCCAGTCCTCCCAACGCCACATCCGGATCAGCGGCCCGGTACCGCGCCGTCACCCGGAAGAACGTTCCCGGCGCGCAATCGAACGTCCGGGTAACGCCAAATTCGCATTGTTCGCTGCGGTCGTCGATCCGCAGCACTTTTTCGCCATCCACCACGGCGACCTGAACGCCGCCGCCGGTCTTCAAAACGTCATCCGGTCCGGTGGCATAGACTTTCCAACCTGCCGGAACTCCTCCGATCGGAGCATTGGCAAGATCCATCCGCATGTTTTCAGCCCCCAATGCCATACACAAGAATCCTCCCAATACCAAGGATAAGTACCACTTTTTCATCGTCGCGTCCTGTTTTTAGCGTTTCCGTACAGTGTCTTTGCGCAATATACTGTCAATTCACAGATTTTCCACTCCAAAGCTGTGCGGCCGGCCCCCGCATCATTCCGCGCCGGGCGCCTTATCCGGATACCGGTATTTCCCGAAATTCGTCCAGCAGCCGAAATACAGCACCCCGTCGATGCAGGCGCCGCCGGTGGTAATGCCGTCGCTGTTTCTGGCAATCGGCACCGCCGCGCCGGATACCGGATCCAATTCCAGAATATGATTGGACAGCAGCAGGAACAAGCGGTTGTCGTCGCTCTTCTGCAGGGCGTTCCGGGGTACGCCGCCGTAATTGCCGATCTGTTCCCGGCGTGCAATCTCCAGCGTCTCCGGATCGACGGTCAGCAACTGTCCATCGGAGGTAACCGCTATCAGTTTTCCGTTCCAGAGTTCGACGCTGATCACGTTGGTCGCTCCCGGCAGCGGCACGGACCGCTTCACCTTGCCGCTCTCCCAGTCCAGCCGGAACAGCGCGGCCTCGGTGGCCCGGGTGTGGCCTCCGCCGGGGGCGGCAATGCTGGTGCCGCCGATCAGATCGCCGTCCGGAAGCACCCGGAAAGCAATGCAGCTGTGTCCCGGCAACCAGTCCTTGATCTCCCGGTTTTCGCCGGTCTTCAGGTCGTGAATACCGAATCCGCCTCCGGTCAGGCCGTAATTCGCATAACCGGCGATGATCACATGCCGCCCGTCCGGATGCACATTAATCGCGCGCGGCCGGGTTACCAGATCCGCCCAGCGCCCCAGGATCCGTGGATTATCCTCATCCTTCACCGCATTTTCCTGCCGGGGGGCGTCGGCCAGTTCCAGACCGACCAGCCCGAACCATGGCTTGCCGCCCCGGTTGGCGCGCACGGTGAACGTGACCTCATATTCGCCGGGCTTCAAGTCGAAGGGTCCGAGAGTCAGCATCTTCGACGGGCGATCGGCCAGATTCTGGACGTTGCGCTCCTCGCTTTTTCCCTGAAACGCAACCGTCACCGTGCCGTACTGCGCGTGTTCGAAAAGCAGCACGTTCAAATACGCCTGCCCCGCCTTCTCCGCCCGAACCGGCAGCGTGAAAACCGCTCCGTCCGCGTGGCCGTTGGCAAACAGAATCCGCGGTGCGCTCAAAGCGGAAAAATGCCCCTTCTCCGCCTTGCCTGACACGGTCAGTTCTTCCGGAGTTGGCCCGAACGACGGCAGCGCGTCGCCCCGCATCCGGACCGGCTGCGCCGGATCGTATTCCCACAACCGTCCGCCGGCATATTCGCACGCGTACAGTTTGCCGCCGCCGGACACCATATTGCAGAAATTCCCGCCGAGCACAATCGGATTCGGTCCGTGGTCGGTGATCTCCCCGCTCACCGGATCCAGTTCGACGAAATGCATCGGATGGCAGGTGGACCCGTATACCTTCCCGTTCGGCCCGCGGGCAATGCTGGTGAATTCCAGACCTCCGGACAGATACGTGAACGGCAATGTCCGCGTCTGCCCGTCCGCCTCCCGGATCACGGCGTTTTTCTGATACAGATCGTACGAAAGCACCTTGGAACCGTCGGCGAAATCCCGCACGATCCCGCCGTATTTCGGCGCCTTGATTGCGGCCGGAGCGGGACAGGAGACGTTCTCGTCCACGATTTTTCCATCCAGCAGCCGCACCCGGAAATCCCGGTAGTCCGCATACACATA
>CASFXO010000162.1 GCA_949298665.1 uncultured Lentisphaeria bacterium | reverse complement strand
CTTGATGATCGGCTCTTTTGCCGCCGTCAATAACCTTCGACACAGTCACTCCCATTCGCGCATACGGACGGCAACCATGAAAAATCCTCACGGGCGATATGAAAACATTTTTCGCCACAGTAAAAATTCATGTATTTATATAAATATCATATCATGATGCCCCATATAGTACAACAAATGTTGTAAAATGTCAACGCAAAAATTAATTAATAAATTACTTTTTTTTAAAGACAATACAACTGCGGGCCATGCCGCTCTTGCCCAATCGCAACGAATATCCCGCTGCTGAAGGCGCTGCCGCCTCCTTTTACAAATTCTTCAAACTGTCGCGGAAAAAATGAAAAAACCGGCATTCCCCGCTTGTTTCACGGACAATCCGGAGATACATTATCTGAACGTCGTCGGAGTTCCGTAATGGTGAATCCCGTGAGATTCGGGAGCTGTTCCGCAACTGTGTGAGGGCTTTCCCCCTCCAGCCAGATCCCATTGCTCCGAAAAAACAACCTTCGACTTGTGCGAGCAACACAAAAGAGGTATCATGCGTCTGCGTTCATCGTCCCGGGCCGGGCAGATTCTGCCGCTTTTCCGAAAAATCATCCTTGCCGCCTGCACCTTGCTGGCATTGCCGCTTCCGGCAGCCGAAGTCGTTCGGGAACATGCCGGTCGCGTCCTCTACCGCCAGCCGGACGGCATGGAAATCCCCGTCAGCAAGTTTCCCAGGCGGGTGATCATCGCCTACGGTTCGCTGGCCAAAGTGTGGGATCTTGCCGGAGGCCGGGCCGTGGGCGTGCCTGATCTGGCGGAGAAAAACGCCCTCCCCTCGTCCATGCGCGATCTGCCGCCCGTCGGGTCCGCCACCGCGCCGAACCTGGAACGGGTTCTGGCGCTGGAACCCGATCTGGTGCTGCTCATCGCCAAGCTGGAAAAACACCGCGCCACCGCCGAGATGCTGCGCCGGACCGGTGTGGAGGCCGTGTGCGTCAATTACAACAATTATCGCGATTTTCACCAGTTGCTGGACTTCTTCTGCCGGCTCAACGGCCGGACGATCGACGCCGTACCCGCCGCCCGGAAAGTAACCGAGGAGGTGGAGGCGATCTGTGCGAAAGTCCGACATCGCCGGGGCCCCAGCTGCGCCATTCTCTTCGCCTCCTCGATGGGTTTCGCCCTTGAATCCAGCCGTACCAACACCGGAACCATGGCGGAAATGCTGGGCGCACACAATATTTACACCGCCTCCGAGGGGCCGCTGCGCGGCTAATTCAGTTATGAGCAGCTGCTGCTGGACAATCCCGACGTGATTTTCATCATACCCATGGGAAACGCTGAAGGGTTGCGGAAAAAATTCCAGCGGGATTTCGCCGAACAATCCGCCTGGAAGGAGCTGGATGCCGCCAAAAACCATCGTGTCCACTTCCTGCCCATTCAGCATTATCTTTATATGCCCGGGCCGGAATATCCGGAGGCGTTCCGGCATCTGGCCCGACTGCTGTACCCGGAAATGGAGCAGCAACCATGAGCGTCAGAGATCGTTTACGAACGCGCACCGGCCGGTGGTGCGTCCTCGTGCTTCTGGGAATGCTGCTGCTGGCGGCCGTGCTGGTCAGCCTCGGCGTCGGCGCCCTGCGCCTGTCTCCGGCGGCAGTGGCCGAAACGCTCTGGCGGCGGGACGGAGGCATCCCCTACCGGATTCTCGCGGACATCCGGCTGCCGCGCATTCTGCTGGGAGCGCTGGTGGGTGGGGCGCTGGCGGTGTCCGGCGTCATTCTCCAGGGGGTCATGCGCAATCCGCTGGCGTCGCCGGGCATCATCGGGGTTTCTTCCGGAGGCGGACTGGCCGGCATTCTGATGATGCTGGCCTTTCCCCAATTCAGTTTTCTGCTGGTTCCGGCTGCTTTCGTCGGCGCCCTGACCACGGCGTTTCTGGTCTATCTTCTGGCCTGGAAACAGGGAGCGTCCCCGGTCCGGCTGATTCTTGCCGGGGTGGCGGTTGCCGCCATGCTGGGGGCCTTCAGCAGCGCGGTGCTGCTTTTTCACGCGGAAAAGGCCGGCGGCATTCTGGACTTTTCCATCGGGTCTCTGGCCACGGGAAGCTGGCCGAAAATCCGCCAGGTGCAATACTATCTGCTGGCCGGCTTCGTGGCGGCGCCCGTGCTGAGCGACCGGCTCAACATTCTGGCGCTCGGCGACGAAATCGCCGCCGGGTTGGGATTGAAAGTGGAATGGACCCGGTTCTGCCTGATCGCCGTAGCCGCCCTGCTGGCGGCGGCGGCGGTTTCCGTGGCCGGACTGCTGGGATTCGTCGGGCTGATTGCACCGCACATCATGCGGCTCATCATCGGATCCGATCACCGTTTTCTGATTCCGGCGGCGGCGCTTTTCGGAGCGGTCCTCGTGGTCAGCTGCGACACCATCGGACGCATGGTGATGGAGCCGTCGGAACTGCCGGTCGGTTTGATCATGGCGCTGCTGGGCCCGCCCTTCTTCCTCTGGCTGCTGCGGAGGCATGGTTATGAAGCTTGAACTGTGCGACCTGACCGGAGGATACGGTGCGAAACTGGTGATCGACGGGGTTTCTCTGACCATCCGCGACCACTCGATCGTCACGCTGCTCGGCCCCAACGGCTGCGGCAAATCCACGCTGCTGAAAATGATCGGCCGGATCCTCAAACCCCGGCACGGCGAAGTGCTGCTGGACGGCAAAGCCATCAACCGGTTCGATACGGTACAGCTCGCCCGGCGTCTGGCCCTGCTGCCGCAACAGCAGCACGCGGTACCGGATCTGACCGTGGACGAACTGGTCATGCTGGGACGTTTTCCACATCGCCGCGGGCCGTGGTCAGCCTCCGACCGGGACCGGAAAGCGGTGGACAAGGCACTGCGATTGACCCGGCTGGAAACGCTGCGGCGCCGGATCGTCGGTACTCTTTCCGGCGGAGAACGGCAGCGGGTCTGGCTGGCCATGACTCTGGCGCAGGAGCCGGAACTGCTGCTGCTGGATGAGCCGACGACCTTTCTGGACATCTGCTGCCAGTTCGAAATCATTGAACTGGTGCGTTCACTGAACCGGCAGTTCGGCATCACGGTGATCATGGTGCTGCATGACCTGAATCTCGCCGCCTCCTGTTCCGACGAACTGATCATGCTCAAAGACCGCGCGATCCGTTACGCGGGGCCTCCACGCGAAGTCATGACGCCGGAAATTCTGCGGGAAGTATTTTCCATCGAATCCAGAATCACCTGGTCGCCGGAAGGCATTCCCTACTGTATGGCACTGGGCTCCACGCGACCGGCGGAACCTTCTATTTGAAAAAGGACTTTTTTTTCGTATTGTTGCTAAGATTTCGCCGGGCAAGACCGTCTTTTCTGCAAAAGAACAAGAGGGTGTCATGGATTGGTTCGGTCTGGATTTTGAAAAACAGCTGCTGGAAGTCCTCCGGCTGCACCTGCCTTATCTCCGGTCGATCGCCGCAAACATTCTATCTTCTCCGGCCGATGTCGATGATGCCGTACAGGCGGCCCTGATTTCCGCCTGGGAAAAGCGGACGACATTCCGGGGGGAGTCCAACCTCACCGGGTGGGTCGCCCGGATCGTCATCTCCCGCAGTTACGACCTGCTGCGGCAGAAAGCCCGGACCGAACGCCGCATCGCCGGCTACGAACCGCCGGATGCCTCCGCCGGAACGGCCGACGAGGAAATGCTGCGGCAACTCGACGAAATCGTCGCCGGTCTGCCGGAGATTTACCGGGACGCCATTCATATCGGAGTGTACAGCAACCGGAGCATTGCCGAAGCCGCGGCGGATCTCGGGTGTTCCGCCAATGTCCTCTATCAACGCATTCACAAGGCCAAGGAACTGATCAAGACGGAGTTTGCCAGATATGAAAATCACTGACGCCACACTGGACGCGCTGTTGCAGCGCAAGGCGGCCGGTTCCGTCGCGCCCGGCACTCCGAAGCCGGAGGCATTCGCCGCCGCATTTCAAAACGCGCTCCGGCAACGGCGGCGGCGCGCCCTGTTGCGCCCGTTGACTGCGGCCGCAGCACTGTTTCTGCTGAGCATCGGACTTTTTGTGGGGACGCGTTCCGCCCCTCCTCGCGTTCCGGCGCAGGTTCGCACCGAATTTGCCAAGCTGACCTTCGCCCAGAATTTTCTCGGTCCGGAAGTCGGCGTGGTTTTTCTGAACGACGAACTGGCTACCGGCGAACGTCTTCTGGCCGGCGTCCCGCCACGGAATCGGATCGCGCTGGAACTGGTGGACCGCCGTACCGGTTTTCGGACCGCCCTTGCTTTCGCCGGGGCGGACGGGGACACCATTGTGCTCGATACGCCACAACTGAGCGGCGAAATCCTGCTGCTGCCGGATGACGCCGGAAATCTGGTGGTGGACCTGGAGCTGCAGAATCAGACCACCGGTCAGGAACTGCGTGATGTACTGGTTTTCGATCGTGAACACTTCCGAAACGGGAGAATGTATCAGAGGATTTTTTCATGAAAGTCGTTACCGTGATGCTGCTGGTCCTGATCCCGTTCCTCCGGTCGCCGGCCGCGGGACAGGCACAGCCGGAAGAATGGAATTTCTTTTCCGGGCGGCCGCAGTTCCTGCCGGAAACACGAGACTGGCAACTGGTTGCCTCCCACGGCCGGATTCTGGCCTCAGGACAGGCGGCCGATCCGCTGCAATTGCCGGAACTGCGGGAAAACACCTCCATCCGGGCGGTTCTGGAACAATCCGGTCCGATACCGCCGGTGCCGGTCCGCATCTGGTCCCCTCGCCTGCTGGACCTGCCGAAATCGCTGCCGCAACTGGAACCATACCGCCTCCTGGAGACCATCTCGCAACGGGATGTGGCGGTGGTGACGACTGCCGCCGCCTATCGGGCATTGCCCGCCGCCCTGATCCTGATTTTTCCCGATTCCGAAGAATGGCGGGGTGGATTTCGATTTCTTCCCGGAGGAGACAGTATGACTCTGGTCCGGTTCCGCTCCGGCGGACGGCTGGGAATCACCTCCGACCGGAACGGCGACACGGCGGTCCTGGATGCCGGAGATGGTTTCGCCGTCGTCTGGCGCAAAGGCAAATATCAGGCGATCTTGTTTTCACCGGACTTTGACTTCGACAAAATCGACAATATTTTATGGATCAGAAAGAAACTGAAGGAAACACGTCTATGAAACATCGGACTGCCATTCTGACATGCCTGTGCCTGTTGGGCGCCATCGGTTCCGGAACCGCGGCCACCATCACTCCGGCGCAGATGGACTGGGAACTGCCGTCGAAAACCAGTTGGGAAACCTACAGAGATCACGTGCGTGCTTCCTCCATTTTTCAGTTGACCCGGCAGTCCGGCAGGGAGTTGCTGCGTTTCCGGGGGTTGCCGGGGTTCCGGGTGATGGGGTACGTGGTGGCACGCCACAAGCCGGGGACTTTTCAACCGACGCTGCGGGGGCGCCTCGTCAGCAAAAACGCTTCTGTCCGAGCCGTTTTCAACGTCATCGGAGTTCATCTCATAGCAGAAGGCTGCAAAGGCACCTCTCCCGAACAAAAAATCGTCGTCCCGCTGAACCTTCCGGTCCTGCCGGACGGCAGGATGGCATCCGTGCCGATCCCGGTCGATCTGCCCGCAGAACTGCGCTGCCAACGTTGCGGCAGGGTCATGAACGTTTCTGCGATCTACATCTATCTGGAACTGGTGCCGCTGCAGGAAAATGCCCCCTTGACCGAACCCATGGAAATGGAGATTGCCGCCATTGAACTGCCCGGCGACCGGCAGTATATGATGCAGTCTACATCATCATCACCCATTCGGAAACTGCTCCAGAAGGAAAACCAGCAGCGCGCCGCATGGTGGCAACGACACCGGGCTCTTCTGAACCGTTATCCCGCGAACAACCGCTTCAACGCCGCCCGGAATACCGGGTTGCCGACGGCCGCTGCCGCGCCGGACCGGGAGGAGCCCTATCGCTATTTCTCCGCCGCGGAGCTGATCAAACTCAATCCGCAGTGGAAGATTCGGAAACTGGCCTCCTGGCCTTTTTTCCGCAGTGATGTGTTTCTGAACGAGGTCTATCTTCCCTACGGGCTGCCGGAAGTCACGCAGTCTTGCATCCGCAACGGCAACAGCTATGCCGCCGGTACCGGTTTTCTGGCCCGTTTCGACCGGGAACAGAAGCGCTGGGTTTACCTGACGGACGACACCGTCTATAAAAAGCATCATGAACCGCCCCGTACCTTCCCGGATGATCACGGAGTATGGATTTTAAGGAATCAGGCTTTCCGGCTTTCCGATGGTTCGTCGCTGCCCCTGCCCGGGGGGGTCGTGGGCAACGAGTTCGCCCTTTGGGACGATCAGGCGGTCTGGATTGTGGAAAACAGCAAAAAACTCCTGATCGGCCGTCCCGATTTCAGCGAAGGCAAGGAGCTCACTTTCACTCCGCCGCCCGAACTTGCCGGAACAGAATTCGTGCAATTCGAAAAAGTCTTCGCCACCGGCCCCGGACGCCTGTTGATCCACGGCTGGGTGCGCCAGGCCCACCAGAATCTGGATGCCTGGATGGAACTGGACACCGCCACCGGAAAATGCATCATGAAACTGCCGCTGGGACTTCCTCATCATTCGGTTACCCATCGCCGCGGAGGGTGGTTCTTTCAATATCGCGACATTCCGCTTCTGGACGTCGGTCCCGGCCGGGAACTGGTGGCGCTGAAGGGAACGGACCACCTGCCGCCCCTGGACCGGATTTTTCAGAAGCTGACGCGACCGTTGACCGAAACGCAGTTGCGCCTGCTGAATCAGGCCGAACTCGTCGGCCCCTATCTCTTCTGCCGGACCAATGCCTGCGATCGCGCCCTGCTCTTCCGGCTGGACAAGCCGGAGGAATCATTGATGCTGTACGGATTTGATTTCCGCCACGCGGAACGCACGGCGGACGGAGGCGGCCTGTTGTTGACCATGCCGGACGGCCTGTACGAAGTCCGCCCCGCCGTCATGCCGGAGCTGGCGATCACCCCGACCGTCAATCCCCGTCTTGCGGCGAAACGGCCGCTGCCGCTGGAAGAGGTCATTACCGAGATTGCGCCGGACGAGCCGGCGCTTTTCGATGCCGTTCTGGAGCGGGATGTCCCGGAACCCCGGTTGAAATTCATCGTCAAGCCGCACAATGGAGCTGCAAAAATCCGGTTGAGCGTGAAACTGCCGCCGCCGGAATCGTTCCATCGCGAATATCTCTTCTTTTTCGAACAGGATGGGAAACCCTTGAAGGAAAGAAAAGTGGAAATTCAGGTCCGGGATGCGAACGGCAAGGGCATGGGCAACGTCACCGATCCCGGAACCGGGGTCAGGATTATTTCTCCTAAAACCGCCGAAATTCTGATCACCGCTTACGACACGGATCAGGAAACTCATTTTGAACTGCGTAAAATCACCCGAAAAATCCCATAATTCCGGAGAAAGGATCACGATCATGAAACACTGGTTCACCCTTGCGCTCGCCCTGTGGCTGCCCGCCTTTTCCGTTCTGGCGGAAACCGCCGAACCGGCCGATGCCGCGGCTGCTGAAACGTCCATGGATGTGCCGACCGTGGCCATCCTGCCCTTTGAAGTACGTAACGATCTTACCGGCCGGGATTCCGGGAAATCCCTGGCGGAATTGCTTTCCGTCAGTCTGCTCGAACGCGGCAACGTCGAACTGGTCGAACGTGCCGAACTGGAAAAAGCTCTGGACGAACTGCAGCTTTCCGCCTCGGGTCTGGTCGACCGGGACAGTCGGAATCAGCTGGGACGGTTGATCGGCGCCCGTATTCTGATCACCGGTTCCATTTTCCGGACCGGCAACAAGAATTATCTGGTCGGCAAGGTGATCGGCACGGAAACCAGCCGGGTGCTCGGCGCCAGCGTCTCCGGCGGAGAGGACTTCGCCTCCATGATTCCGGCCTTGACGGAGAAACTTTCCGGCATTCTGGAAAAGAACGCCGCCAAACTGCTCCCCCGGCGGCCGACTCAGGCGGCCGTCGCCGCCGCACTGGCGGAAACCGTTCGCGGGAATCAGCGTAAAGTCCTTGTGGAGGTCAAGGAGGATATTCACGCCTCGGTTCCGGATCCGGCGGCCGAAACCGAATTGAAAAAACTGCTGATGGCTCTGGGCTTTCAGATCGTTTCCGCCGGCGACGAAGCCGACTTCCGGGTAACCGGGGAAGCCCTCGCCGCTCACGGCGGAAATTATCGCCAGTTCATCAGCGCGGATGCCCGGCTGGAATTGTCCGTTTTCGGTCCGGACCGGAAACTGCTCAAGACCGGTTCCATGCGGGAAACCGTGGCCGGTTCCACATACGTGATCGCGGCGAAGGAGGCCATCGCACAGGCCGCGCTGCGTCTGGCCGCCGAATTGTTTCCCGTCATGAAATGAGGAAATGCCATCCCATGAAACAGATGTTTGCATGTCTGGCACTGCTGCTGCTGATCGTGACGGCTCCCGGGGTATTGGGTGAATCACTGGATCTGAAGTCCCGGGTGGAGCGATTGTCGGAGAAAGATCTGGAACAATATCTGTCGGTCATGGAGCTTTTCCGGGACAACAAACGCGATGCCGCCATCGCCGAATGCCGCCGCCTGGCGGAGAACGACAACAATCCGCTGGCGATCCGCACCCTGTATTTGCTCTACAGCCGCGGTTATTACGATGTGTCCATCGACTATGACGAAGCGGCGCGCTGGATGGCCCGCGGCCTCATCTGTCAGAATCGCCTTATGGAATTCCGTGAAGCGGCGGAAGTCGATTTCTGGAATCAGGAGTACGACCGGCTCGAAGCGGGGAATTTCCCGCCGCAGGGCAACGTCCGGGAATTCCGGATGGATCTTCAACCGCT
>CASFXO010000161.1 GCA_949298665.1 uncultured Lentisphaeria bacterium | reverse complement strand
TCTGCGAAAAACGGCGCGGCGAGGTCATCGAATACGTCCGTCACAAATACGGCGAGGACAGCGTCGCCCAGATCTGCACCTACGGCG
This sequence comes from uncultured Lentisphaeria bacterium, assembly GCA_949298665.1. Taxonomy (GTDB): domain Bacteria; phylum Verrucomicrobiota; class Lentisphaeria; order Victivallales; family Victivallaceae; genus CALXOD01. Next base: position 3,775 of record CASFXO010000161.1, on the reverse strand, counting down.
CGTTGAAGACCAAGGCCGTGCTCAAGGACGTCGCCCGGGTGCTCGGACACGATTTTGAATTCGGCAACCGCATCAGCAAACTGGTGCCGGACGAGCTGAAAATGACGCTGGCCAAGGCCGTCGAAAAATCCGAGGAACTGGCCGCGCTCATTGAAAACGACCCCGAGGTGGAGGAGGTCTTCCAGTTCGCCGAAGTGCTGGAGGGGTTGAACCGGCAGCTCGGCATCCACGCCGCCGGCGTGATCATCGGGGACCAGCGGCTGGACAACCTCGTGCCGCTGACCATCGGGGCCGGCGGAGAAATCATCACCCAGTTCACCGCGGTGCCCTGCGAGGAACTCGGACTGCTGAAAATGGACTTCCTCGGGCTGCGCACGCTGACCATCATCCGCAACGCGCTGGACATGATCGAGGAAAATCACGGCGTGGTCATCAATATGGATGAACTGCCGCTGGACGACCCGAAAACCTACGAACTGCTACAGCGCGGCGACACGGTGGCGGTGTTCCAGCTGGAATCCGGCGGCATGCAGAATCTCTGCCGCCAGTTCGGCGTGGAAACCATCGAGCACATCATTGCCCTTCTGGCCATCTACCGGCCGGGGCCGATGCAGTTCATCCCCCAGTTCGTGCGCCGCAAGAAAGGGGAGGAGGAGATCATCTACGACCACCCGAAAATGGAGCGCTACCTCAAGGAAACCTACGGCATCATGCTCTATCAGGAGCAGATCATGCAGGTGGTGCAGGTGCTGGCCGGATTCTCCCTGGGGGGCGCGGATATTCTGCGGCGCGCCATCGGCAAGAAGAAGGTGGACGTGCTGGCGCAGCAGAAGGCGAAATTCGTGGAAGGCTGTGCCAAAACCAATCAGATTTCCGAAGCGCTGGCCAACCAGATCTGGGAAAAGATCGAAATGTTCGCCGGATACGGCTTCAATAAATCGCACAGCGCGGCCTACGCCGTGGTTTCCTATCAGACGGCTTATCTCAAGGCCAACTATCCGGTGGAATTCATGGCGGCGGTGCTGACCAGCGAACTGGCGAATGCCGATCAGATCGCCTTCCTGATCAACGCCTGCCGGGAAATGGGCATCAAGGTGCTGCCGCCGAACGTCAACAGCAGCCAGATCGCCTTCGGGGTGGACAACGGCGCGATCCGTTTCGGTCTGGGGGCGATCAAGGGTGTGGGCGAAGTGGCCGCGCGCAAGATCATCGAATCGCGGCAGGCGGACGGGAAATTCAAGAGTTTTCAGGACTTCTGCGAACGCTGCGGCGCGGCGATGAATTCCCGGATGATGGAGCATCTGACCCGGGCGGGAGCGTTCGACCAGCTCGGGCTGCGGCGGAGCCAGATTCTGGCGATCGCCGAACCGATGCTGAAATTCGCCGCGTCGCGCATGGCGGACCGGGCCAGCGGGCAGGGGTCGTTGTTTGATCTGCTCGACGGCGGAGACGCGGAGGAAAGCTGCTCCATTCCGATCCCCGACATTCCGGAATTTTCACTGGAAGAGATTCTGGAAAACGAGAAGGAGCTGCTGGGTTTTTATGTGACGGGACATCCGCTGGATCCCCAGGCGGAACTGGTGCGGGCCCTGTCCTCGGTGCCGATCCGGGAGCTGGATCAGGTCCGGGACAACAGTTCGGTCCGGCTGGCGGGCATGGTGGGGTCGTTCGCCACCAAATTCAGCAAGAACAGCGGCAAGCCGATGGGCATCCTCCTGCTGGAGGATCTGGACAGTTCGATCGAATGCATGCTCTACGAACGGGTGCTGGGGGAAATGAACCAGTCGGGGCTGGTGTTGAAACCGGGATTGCCGATTCTGGTGGAGGCATCGGTGAGTCGCCGGGACGATTCGGAACGGCCCCGGGTAGTAGTGGACCGGATCATGGCGCTGGACGACGCGGTGCCGCGTTATGCCGGGAAACTGTATCTGGACGTGCATGAAGCGGAGATGGATCACGGCAGGCTGGAGAAACTGGCTGCCTTGTGCCATGACAACGCCGGCGACACCCCGGTGGTGATCTGCGTGGTGGGCGAAGATGAATCCGTATGCTTCATTGAAACGGACCATCGCCGCGGCGTCCGGGTGACGCCGGAACTGCTGCGCGGCGTGGACGCGCTGCTGGGTGAAAAACAGTACCGGGTGAAGGGTAAGCCCCACTCCGCCGAACGGCCGCGCAACAACTGGCGTCGGGACAAGGCCGCTGCCGCCGCGGCGACGGCGTGAATCCATCCGGAAAACGCCGCCTTCCGGAGCTGGAGCCGCGGCGTTTCCGGTGAAAGCTCGTTTACGGCTTCAGTCCCAGCAGTTCCACGGACTTCAGCGAGGACGATTTTTTCCCGCGGATGCTGACGTTCTTGAAATCCAGTGTCAAATTCGCCGCGTCCGGAGCCGCCGCGACCGGGAGAAAGAGTTCCGGCACGAACTCCGAAACGGAAACATATTCGTGATGCGCTCCGGCGCCTGCCGCCACACTGACGGTCAGATAGCATTGCGTGCCGAAACGCAGCCGGACCGCGAAGGCGCGGTACGTTTCCCGTTCCTTCGGGCTCAGCGGAAAAGTCAGGCGGCCGCCGTTGCCGTTGACGGCATTTTCTTTGAGCGGCCACAGTTGCAGTTCTCCGTCCGGCATCGGGGCGAACGAACGGTCGTGGCTGCCGACCGCCGGTTCCGCTGGAAGTTCGGTCCAGTTCTTCGCGTCGAATTTTTTCAGCACGGTCCAGCGTTCCGGCGCCGCGCGCAGTTCCGCCGGAGGAATGGTGCCGTACAGGCCGAAGAGATTGCCGGGATGGCAGATCGCCACCACCGCCAGACGTCCTTTCAGAAATGCCTCTCCTTTATGGAAAACGAATCCCGGCGTTCCTCCCGAGGATCCGTCACGGTACAGCCAGTCCGGCAGATGCCCGGTCAGCTGCGCCACGTAATGCGGAATGCTGGCACCGGCTTTGACTCCGGGATACGCACCGTAGGAATCGCTGACGAACAGGATCGGCGAGGTGTTGATTTCCTTGATCGCAGGCACGTTTCCGGCGGCGTCCACCACGCGGGCGGCGGCGACCTGCCGGTCGGCGGGATAACGCGGATTGCCCGCCGGATAGGGCACTTTCCGATAAAGGTCGGTGGTTTCCTCAAGGCGGTATTCACCGGTTCGCGGCAGCTGATACCGGTTCAGCCGTTCCGCAATTACGGGGGCGAGAATGCGCGACAGGCCTTCGGCGGGGTGGCCTTCGCGCGGCAGCGTATACCAGTAGCTCAGGGGATATTCCGCGCTGTGGCGGTGCATGGCTTCGAGTCCGTCGATATATTCCACATCGGCGTCGAGCAGCTGTTCCGCCAGTTGAAGATAGGCCGGATCCAGCAGTCCGGGCGTCATTTGACCCGAGATGAAATGGGGAAAGGCCACCTCATGCCGGGATGGTACCCGGATGACGATCAGGTCGACGTTCCGCTCCTTCAGATAATCCCGCAGCGCCAGAATGCCTTCCGCGAAATTTCCGAACTTCGGGTCCTGTGCCACCGGCCCGGCCGCGTAATAGGCGTCCTTGACCCATTTGGCGGCTCCGGCGCGAAACGCATTTTGATTTTCCTGAAAAAAAGGCTGTGTTTTTTTCCGGAAGTCCGTCGCCGGACCGGCGCTCTGCAGGATTTCCCGGACGTGCTTCAGGTCGTTGGCGACGGCTTCCCGGCGCAACTGTTCCATGGCAGTGGTTTTCGCGGGAACGGTCCGGGGTTCTCCGGTTCCGGCGGACGACACCGGAACGAGGGCGACGGAAAGA
>CASFXO010000160.1 GCA_949298665.1 uncultured Lentisphaeria bacterium | reverse complement strand
CCGGCGGGAAGCCAAGGCGTCGATGCTGGACGCCTATCCGTCGCTCAGGAAGATGTACAGTCCGGATGACGACAATACCCAGGTGTTGTATTTCAAAGACGCCACCGCGACGATCTATTCCTTTTCGCATGATCCGGTCGTCATCAAATTCTGAATTTCCGGCGCCGCCGGGAAACGGGCGTGATTGCTGAGCGCTCGCGATTTTGTCCGCCTGTCTGCGGCCGGCGGCGCGTCTTCCGACGGGTTCCGGTTTCGGACCGGCCATGGCCGTATCCCGTTTCCCGGAACGGCGCGCCGGAGTGAAAAATCCGTTGTTTTTCAAAGCTCCCTCTTGACATGGGCGAAAAAATAGCTTATAATAAAAATCGACAAACGATTGTTGATAATGGAAAGACTTTATTGCACATGACGACTCAGAAGGACATTGCCCGGGAACTGGGGATTTCGGTATCGGTGGTGTCGCGGGCGCTGAACCCGAAGCCGGACAAAAACGCCTTTGTTTCGCCGGAGATGCGCCGCCGGATTCTGGAGTCGGCCCGGCGGCTGCGGTATCGGCCGAACCGGGTGGCGCAGTCGCTGCGACGGGGGCGGGCGCTGGTGGCGGGGGCGTTTCTGCCGCAGGTGCACGATCGTCTGGTGGGGGAGTTGATGCAGGGGATTTCCGAGGTGGCTGTTCAGGAGAACCTGCCGGTCATGTTCTATTTCGGACATGGGGAATCGGGGTTTGAGGATTTCTGGCGGAAGGCTTCGGAATACGCGCATTCGGGAATCATCACCCATCCCACTCCGATGCTGGACCGGGAAGAGTTGCGCGCTTATCGCCGGAACGGGGGAAAAGTCATCACCATCGACCCCTATTATGCTGATTATGATCTGCCCGGCATTACCGCGATCGGCATAGACGATCGCGCCGGGGGAAGAATGGCGGCCGAGCGGTTGTGGGAACGCGGCTGTCGGCACTTCGTCAATTGCGGCGACAGCCGGAAGCGGCGGGAGGGGTTTGCGGCCGCCCTGCGGGAACGGCAGTGCGATTATCTGCAGGTGGAGCCGGAAACCGTCATGGAGGCGGTGCACCGCCTGCGGCCGACGGCGACGGCGCCACTCGGTGTGTTCGCCGGAATGGACTACTGGGCGCTGGAGGTCTGCAACCGGCTGCAGGCGGCGGGGGTGACGCCGGGACGGGAGGTGCTGGTGATCGGGTACGATGATCTGGAGCTGGCGGGACTTTTGCCTTATCCGCTGACGACGATCCGGCAGCCTCTGCTGGAGCTGGGGCGGCGCCTGATGGGGGCGCTGGTCGAATTGCTGGAGGAGCGCGAAGTGGCCTCTTTCCGGATTGCGCCGCAGCTGGTGGTGCGGGAGACCGCCTGAACGTTCAGATACAAGGTGGATGAACACGGGAAAACGGTTCCCGGATTTTTTTAAACAAAATCAACAAACGTGTGTTGATGGTGAATGCGATTTCTGGAATGAAGCGGTGAATCGTTCTTTGTGACGAATGGAACGATTTGACAACGAATTTCTTATGGAAATGACGGGAAAATGACGGATCAATATGAATCCAGCGTTGCACTGCAACGGAAAGGAGCCTTTGCCATGCCGGGAGAAGAGTTGTTGCGGGACTGGGGGGAATGGAGACATCATCGACCTTTCATGGATCGAAACGGCCGGAGCCGTCCGCATGGAGTGCGGAGGACGGCGGGCACGCTGTCCTCCGGTTTTACGCTGATCGAGCTTCTGGTGGTGATCGCGATCATCGCGATTCTGGCCGCCATGCTGCTGCCGAGTCTCAACAAGGCTCGGGAAACCGCCCGGAAAATCTCCTGCGTCAACAACTTCAAGCAGGGAGCGCTGGCCATGGCGCTGTACGTGGCGGACAATGACGACTTTCACCCCGCCTACAACATCGACGGCATGGTCTGGTCGGCGCGTCTGGCCAGGGGAAAGTATTTCACCTCGCCCCGTTCCATGGTCTGTCCCGGCGCATCGTTTCTGCATGTCAACGGCGTCAGTCTGGAGAATCAGATCCGGCGGAAGATGCAGATTCAGGATTTTGCGAACAGCAGCATGGGGTCGCCGTTTTATTACACCTGTTTCGGTTACAACTGGTGCTATATCGGGCGGACGGCCCGGGATGCGAAGGGTGCGGTACTGTCCAAAGCAATCTGGCGCAAGGCGACGCAGATCCGCAAGCCGGGCTCGGTGATCCTGTTTGCCGACAGCATCTCGATTTCGGATGATCCGGATAAATGGAAAACGTGGTATGTTGTACAGCCGCGCTACAGCACGACCAATCAGGATGGACAGGTTTATTCCTGGCACGGCGGTTCGATTACCACTGGCTGGGTGGACGGGCACGTAACCACACCGGTGGCGAACCGGGTAAATCCTTATGAGTCGGATCCGTTCCGGGACGGAACCACGGATTCGGAACACAATTACTTCAACAGCTGGAGATAGCGCCGCAGTCGCACAACCGGGAAGGCCGACCGTGTTTTTTAACGGTCGACTGTTTGAATGTTGCCGACTGCCGGTTTATCTTGCGTTATCGAAATCAGGTTGAAACGTTCACCGCGGATGAGGACATCCGTCATGAAAGGGGAAGAGTATGATGCTGCGGATCTTATTCGGGGGCTGCTGCCTGTTGTCGGCATGGGCGTTGGCGGCGGAACCGCCGACGGATTTTTCCGTGCCTTCGGCCCGGCGCGTTTTCGAAAATACGCTGAACGCCACTTTGAAGTTCTGGACGGCGCCGGAGGTGATCGACGCCGCGGGCGGTTTCCACGCCTGGTTCGATGCAGGGGGAAAGCGCATTGCCCCTGAACCTTCTTCGCCGACGGCTTCCGAGGCCGGGAAACCGCTGCTGGTGCAGTTGCGCATTCTGTATGCCCACGCCGTGGCGATTCCGCGGACGGCGGAACCGGCGGAACGGACACGGCTCCGGCGCCAGTACGACCACGGGTTCGCGTTTCTGGAGAAATACCGCGATCCGAAGACCGGTTTGTTCATCACGTCGGTGAGCGGGGGCGGAACGCCTTACAATTCGGAGGTGCGGGCGATCAGCCAGATTTACGCCATCTACATCCTGAGTGAAGTGGCCGAAGAAATCAGCGATCACCGGGCACTGGATCTGGCGCGGGATACGTTTGCAAAGTTCGACCGGTTGTTCCACGATCCGGCGCACGGCGGGTATTTTGAACGACCGGAACGCTCCGCCGCCGCGCCGGACACACTCCGGAAAAGCATCGGCAGCAACATGCACGCCGCGCTGGCGCTGTCCCGGCTGCTGCGCGTTGAGCCGACCGGGAAGGTCCGGGAACGACTGTCCGAGCTGTTCGGCATTTTAACGTCGGACCGTATTCTGTATCCGGGGGGAAACGTCTATATGACGACGGAAGCCGACTGGACGCCGGTCAAGGTTGCCGGATCGCCGACCCGGCAGGTCCTGTACGGACACAACGCCGAACTGGTGTGGTATCTGCTGGAGGCGGCGGAGATGCTGAGAATCTCCCCGAAAACCATGCTTCCCTGGCTGAAAAAGGTTTCCGGCAGCATCATCCGGTATGGCATTCTGCCGGACGGCACGGCGGCGATCTTCGGTCCGGGCGAAGGGGCGGCGGAACCGGTGGATGTGGTACGCTGGTGGATTCAGGCGGAACAGATGAACATGCTGCTGCGCCTGTACGATGTAACGGGGGAAACGGAGTATTACCGGCTGTTCGAAAAGGTGGCGCGCCGGACTTATGAGCTTCTGCCCGGGCCCCGCGGCGTCTGGTACGGCGGAGTGGACCCGCGCAGCGGAAAACGCTATTATCTCGGCGGCTGGTCGTGGAAGGCGGGACTGCATGTCATCCGGTCGATGCGGCTTCTGAACCGTTCTCTCGACCGGCTCAAGGACGGCTGGACGCCGCCCCGGGAATTCCGGAGCGGACTGCCGCGACGGCCGATTCAGGTGTCGCTGGGATTTCCCTACAATCGGAACCGTTCGGCGGAGAGTCTGGTTTCCGAGTTGAAGGTGAACGGATACGACGGTGCGTTCCTCATCATCAAGGAGCGCGACATTCAGCCCGCGGGACTGGTGGAAGCCGCGCTCCGGGAGGGGTTGCAGGTGTGGGGGAGTTTTTTCGGCCCCGGGACGTTCATGCCGGATTCGCTGTTCGGTCCGGAATCCCGGGAGTGGCGCATGGAGTTTACGGTGAAGCGCCCGAACCGGTATTTCTCCTACGTGCATCCCGGATACCGGGAGTGGTGGAAAAAATTTCTGGGTGCCTTGTACGACCGGCATGCCTTCACCGGATTCGTATTCTATGAAAGCTATTACGGCACGCGGGCCGGCAAACTGGCGGACGGCGCCGAACCGTGGTTCGGGGACATCAGTCCCGGTTTCGTCCGGCATTTTCAGCAGACGACCGGACATGACCGTTTTCCGAACTTCACCGATCCGGATTCTCCGGACTATTACCGGACCAACCGGGAGCTTTACCTGGACTATGTGGAATACCGGGTGAAATCGGTGGTGGATTTTCACCGGGAGATCTGGGACGGGGACGGCGGACTGCGCCGGAAGCATCCGGAAGTGCTTTTCGGGACCTGGACCGTCGCGCTTGCCGGCGATGATTCCGTGCGGGCGGAGATGCGGGAATTCGAGGCGCAGGACGGGGCCCGGATGGTGGCCGAGCTGCAACCGGATTTCCATTTTCTTCAGTCGCACTGGCCGGACTGGATGCCGGAGAAGCAGACGCCCGCCTATCTGGACGGATACCGTCCCTATATCCGGTCGATCCGGGAGGTGTATCCCGAGCTGCAGCTGGCGGTGCAGGGGGATTTCGCCTCGACGCTGCCGTTCCGCCGTTCTCCGGAGTGGGTGGCGGAATTCGAACGGAAATGCCGGGAAACGGGGTTTCAGTTTCCGACTTTCTATGAATTTTCCGTGCGGCACGCGGTCTATTATTCGGCGCCGCGGGCGGTTTCGGGAGAACTGGCGCCGGACGGTCGGGGCAAAGTGGTGTTCGATCAGGTGATCGACCCGGACAGCGTGAAAAAGCTGGAGGGCCTTGATCTGGGCGGCGGCCGGAAACTGTCCGCGGTGAAGACCGACGGCAACTGGCTGCTGTTCCGCGTGGAAGGGAATCTCGATGCGCCGGTGTCCGTTCCGCTGGGAGGCATCACCGACTGCCCCGCCGTGCGGGCTCCGATGCCGGAACACGGTCGGGGCAAAGCCAACGCGGTTCCGCCCGGAACCATGCAGGTGCTGAAACGGGTAACGCCGTCCGGAGATCACTGATCCACCCTTCGCGGGGGACGTCAGATGAACCGGACGTCCACTTCGCGCAGGTAGCGATTCCGCAGCAGTTCCGAAAGCCGGCGAACGATCGTGCGGCGCAGCTCCAGCTCCACCGGCAGATTGGGATCCTGATGCGCCTCGTTGATCCGCGTGCCCACGAGGAACTCGATCCGGTCGCAGCTGAGCAGGAGTTTGCCGAGGCGGGAAGCCGCGTCGTCGTGCAGCGCCAGTTCGTTGCGTTCCAGATAACGCATGGTGCGGGTCAGTGTGAAGATGCCTTCGGTCACCAGATCCACGCCCGGCATGCGCGCCACCGGCGGCAGGTCGCCGCCGACGGTGGCGAGGTCGGTTTCCGACTTGACGCCCCACTCCCGGCCGATGATGGCCGCGGTCGTGCCGCCGCAGATCACCTTGACGCCTTCGAATTCCTTCAGCAATTTCGCGCATTCGGCGTCGCGGTCCCGGTGAAACGGCGGTCCGGTGAAAAGCAGCATCCGGCGTGGATAGCGGAAGTAGGCGCAGCAGCAGCTGATGTCGTCGAGGGCCCGGTGTTCCGGTTCCTTGGCCACCGCTTCCCGGACCGTGAATTCCGCGAGTTCCCGGGAGGCGATGTCCGGGCGGCGTGACACGAGTTCCTCCAGATATTCGGCGAAGTTGCGGTTGCCCCAGCCCATCGGGTAGGCGTCGGTTCCCATTCCGGCCTGCGTCACGCCGTCGGAACAGCAGATGACGCGGTCTCCGGGGCGCGGATGAAAGGTGTAGAGACGCATGACGTTTCCGGCATGGCGGGGAGCGGCGACGGCCTGGTAATTGAGCTTGACGGGTTTGCCGTCGCGGAGCAGCAGCACGGGGGGATTGCCCATTTCGATGATTCGGCTTTCCCCGTCCGGGCGGATGTCGGCGATGGAGAAGGCCGCGTAACTGATGCCGCGTTCCCGGCAGACCGGCAGCGTATCCATGATGACTTCCGCCGAGTGCAGCACGTCGCGGTCCTCCTCGATGAAGCGCAGCGCCATGACCGCGGTCATGGAGGCCATGATGTTGGCCTTGACTCCATGTCCCAGACCGTCGGCGAGGACCGCGACGAATCGGTCGCCGCCGGCGATGCGCTTCATTTTGATGCAGTCGCCGCAGATTTTCTCGCCGTGGCAGTTGCATTGTTCAAAGCCGATGTCGACGAAGAGACGCCGGCGCTTCCCGTCACTTTGCGGAAACTCGTTCATGAGGCCTCCTTTGCGGCAATGCGGTTCCGTCCCGTATCCGGGAGCGGTTTGGCGTGAAACCGGTGGACGGGACGGGAGGAGACGAAACAGTCCGGCTCTTCCCCCAGTTCCCGCCGCCAGATCAGATCGGCCGCGCCGACCGGGGTGGCGATCTGCTGGAATTCGCTGATGATCAATTTCTCCGGGCGGAACAGCCGGTCCGGCAGCCGGGCGGCGATGAGCTCCCGCAGCGGAGTCAGCAGCAGCGGGCCCAGCTCGGTCAGTTCGCCGTGCAGAATCAGTAGTTCCGGGCGGTGAAACTGAATGAAAACAGCAGTGGTTTCGGCAATATGCCGGATGGCCCGGTTCAGTACCCGGAGCGTTTCCGGATCCCCCTTGCGCGCATTCCGTACAAACGCCGCGAAGTCGTTGTCGGGCAGCTGCGCCAGCAGCGCATGAATGCCCGCTTCTGCCTCCAGGCAGCCGCGCATGCCGCAGACGCAGGGGGTGCCGCCCGGCTCCACGATGTAATGTCCGCAGTCGCATCCCCGGGTCTGATAAGGATAGGTCCGGTGATCAATGACGATGCTGCTGCCGATGCCGTATCCCAGATAGACGACCAGAAAGTCTCCGGTATCCCCGGCGTGTCCGATGACCTGTTCGCCGAACGTCACCGTGCGCATGGTGACCGCCATATGCACCCGGCAGCCGAATTCCCGCTGCAGAATCGGTCCCAGCGGCACCTGTTGGTAATGCGGGATGTTGGCGCATACGGTGACGATGCCCTCTTCCCAGTCCAGGCCGCCGGCGACACTGGCGCCGATGGCGAAGAGGTTCCGCCCTTCCAGATGCCGGTTGATGAAAGCGCGCAGTTCCCGGATCAGTTTGCGGTTGATCGCCTCGGCGGGGGCGTCCGCGTTGGTCGGATAGCTGTGCAGTGCCAGCGGGTTGCCGGAGAAATCGCAGATGACCATGCGGGTGATGTGGTCGTTGAGTTCCACCCCGATCAGCCGATGGCGGTCGTTGTTCATTTCGAGCAGCCCCGGGGGGCGTCCGCGGTCGGAACCGGCGGCGGGATCGGCCCGTTCGGTGATATAGCCTTCCGCGATCAGTTCGTTGGCGTATTTGGTTACGCTGCCCCAGCCCAGCCGGGTGCGGCGGCTGACCTCGGTGCGCGACATCGGCCCGGCGCTGCGCAGTAAGGCCAGAATGCTCTGGCGGTTGAGCCGGCGGAGCGTTTCCGGATTGCCGATGGTTTTCTGACGGAACGCGGTCATGTTCTGGTCTCCCGAATTGTTCCCGGGTACAATAACCCGCGTTCGACAGGATTGCAACCGTTTTCGGCGGGGGTTTTCGCTTGACGGGCGCCGGGAGGGACGGCGTATTCCACCGCCGCGGTGTTCATCCGAAGAAATCCCGGACCGCCGCCGCCAGATCCGGTACCACCCGGATGCCGGACACGTCTTCTTCCGCCACGGTCTGCGCGCCGTATCCGGTGGTGACCAGATAGGATTCCCGGCATCCCGCGGCGCACCCGGCGGCGATGTCGCTGAGCCGGTCGCCGACCATGAAGGATTGCGCCGGGTCGATGGCGTAATCCGCCATGGCACGCAGCAGCATGCCGGGGGCCGGTTTCCGGCAGCGACAGGGACCGGTGTGATCCGGGTGATGGGGGCAGAAGTAAAAGGCGTCCACCGCCGCTCCCTCCGCGGCCAGGAGTTCCCGGAGCCGCCGGTGAACGGCGTGAACGTCCGATTCGCCGTAATATCCTTTGGCGACGCCGGCCTGATTGGTGACGATGATGACCAGCCAGCCGTGGCGATGGATTTCGTTGATGGCGGCGGCGACGCCGGGCAGAAGGACGGTTTTTTCCGGTTCGTGCAGATAATGGACTTCGTCATTGACGACGCCGTCCCGGTCGAGAAAAGCGGCTCCCCGCATAGAATACGCTCCACGGATTGTGATTGATGGCCCCGAAAACACTGCCGTCCGGGGGGCCGGATACAGTCATTAATATATAATTACAACTTGAAGTTGCCAGAATCAGACATTATATTTAAAAGGAAATTTTATTGTCTGATTGGAGAAAACCATGAATACCGCGGAGGAATTGATTGCCCGGGTGCGGTCCGGCGAACTGGATTTCGCCACCGCGCTGGGGATGGCGGCGCAGGCCGCCGGAGGCGTGGCCGACATCGGCTGCGCCCGGGTCGATCACGCCCGGAACAGGCGCTGCGGTCTGCCGGAATTCATCTACGGCGCCGGGAAACGGGCGGAGGAACTGACGGCGATTGTCCGCGAGATGGTCGGCCGCAGCGGTGCCGCGCTGGCGACCCGGCTGGACCAGGCCCGCGGCGAGAAACTCGCGGCGGAGTTTCCGGAAGGGGAATTTGATCCGGTAGCGGGTATTTTCATGGTGAAGAAAAAGTCTCCCGCTCCGCGCGGCAGG
>CASFXO010000159.1 GCA_949298665.1 uncultured Lentisphaeria bacterium | reverse complement strand
AATAGATGACCCGGGTTTTGTAATGGGCTTCGTTCCGGCCGCCCGGCTGGCTTTTCCCGATTTCAGCGGGAGGGGAGGGGACGGCGACATATTTGCCTTCAATGGTCAGCACCCGGTTGGTTTCGGAGGTGACCACGGCGGTTTTGATGGCGCCTTCGCCGAGTTTCGCTTCAAACTCGGTCTGGTCGAGTTCCGTGACCCTGGCCGGGTTGATGCCGTTGAACAACAAGAGCGAACCAAGCAGAATGAAAATGAGCAGCCAGACCAGCGCGGCTTTGCCGGAGCGCTGCGGAGGCCGGAGCATGGAGTCGTTTGCCATAAAAAAATCAGTCCTGTCTCAATTTTCCGGACGAATCCGGGATCAAAAAACACATCTCACGCGGCAGGCCGGAAAGTGCTTGCCGAACAGGGAAGCCCTCCGATAGTCGGCGGAGGAGGGGAAAGCTGCCGGCTGGTTGTCCGCTTTATTCCCCGATGGAAAAAAGTTTGACCAGCAACAGGGCCACCACGGCGATCAGTCCCAGCGCGAGCACCACCAGTCCGGCCAGCATGATTTTGTGGGTGCGGGCCTGCTGTTTGACTTCCACCTCCGCGAACGGCGAGTAGTTGTTCAACTCCTTGACCGTGGACAAATTGGATTCGAGGCTGTCCAGGTTGATGGTGTGAGTCCGGCCGAAGCCGCTGCCGGACGCGGAACTCTCTCCGTCGGAAGCGCAATCATAGAGAATTTCCACTCCGCCGAGCTGAATGATGTCGGAATTCTTCAGCTCGTGTTCGGTGATCGGCACGTTGTTGACCCGTGTACCGTTGGTGCTGTCGTTGTCGCGGATGAGGTAACTTCCGGACTCCAGACGGATGAAGTCGCAATGATGGCCGCTCAGGCTGGGGTCCTTGATGCAGATGTCCATTGCATCTTTCCGGCCGGCGCTCATTTCCGGTTTGTCCAGTACGAAGGTCTTGCCGCGCAGCTTTTCAAACAGGACTGTCAGTTTCGGGTTTTCTGCCATTTTTCTGCCTTGCTGATGGTCGACGGCATCCGGGGTGCCGCCGATCTATGTTATGTTTTCTCTCTCCTTAGAATGGTCGCATTTTTTTTCGATCGGGTCGGCCGCCGTTTCCGGTCCCGTTGTCTGAGGACCGTTCGGAGGGGGGAACCGCTGTTCGTTCTCCGTTTTCCCCACCGGGAAATTTTCTTCTGCCGCGGGTTTTTCAGAGTCCGTCCGAAGCGCGTCCCATACCGGATCAAAGAAAAATATACTTCCGGGTTTTTCTTTTGCAACATCGCAATTTATTTTATTTTATAAAAATACGGATTCGGCGGAGAGTCCGGATGGGGTTCTCATAATTTCCGGACGGCAGGTCAGGAATATTCACGGAAACAGGGAGGCAGGTGCCATGACGGCGGTCATCAATATCGGGTCCCTCAACATCGACATCGTTTATACGCTGGAACACATCGTGCGTCCCGGAGAAACGCTGACTTCCCGGTCCCGCGCCGTGCATTGCGGGGGCAAGGGCGCCAATCAGTCGGTGGCGCTGGCCCGGGCGGGCGTCCGGGTGCTGCATGCCGGAAAGGTCGGTCCCGATGGCGGGGAACTGGTTTCGACCCTGCGCGGCGCGGGAGTGGACGTGTCGCTGATCGAAACCGGAACGGAACCGAGTGGACACGCGGTCATCATGGTGGACGATGCGGCGGACAACGCGATCATACTGTTTCCCGGTGCGAACCATCAATTGGACGATGCGTTTCTGGACCGGGTGTTCGCGGCGGCGGTGCCGGGAGACTGGATCCTGTTGCAGAACGAGGTCAATGATCCCGGGCGGATGATGCGCCGGGCACGGGCGGCGGGATTGCGTTGTGCGTTTAATTTCGCGCCGTTCGATCCGGCGGCGGAACTGCCGCTGGAATGTCTTGATCTGCTGATCGTCAATGAAATCGAGGGGGCGGGAGTGGCCGGAGTCGACGCCCCCGGGGCGATTCTGGAAATCTTGAGTCGCCGCTATCCGGAAACGCTGGTGGTGTTGACGCTGGGGGCGGCGGGCGCGCTTGCGGCGCGTGGTGCGGAACGTTTCCGGGCCGCTTCGCCCCCGGTGACGCCCGTTGATACGACGGCTGCCGGAGATACGTTCATCGGCTATTTTCTGGCCGGAACGCTGGAGGCCATGGAACCGGCGGCGGCGCTGTCGTTCGCCTGTCGCGCCGCGGCGATTGCGGTGACCCGGGCGGGGGCGGCGGAGTCGATACCGGAGCGGCAGGAAATCGGTTGAGGCTGCCGACATCGAAAAGCGGACGGAGCGGGTGGAGTGCGGGGAAAACGGAAGAAATTTGCAAGAACGTTTTTCCCGTGTTATAGTATGCCGCCGGGCGGCTTTGCGGAAGAGGAGATGCCGCCGTGCGGCATGCCGGATGGCGGCGGACGTCTTTTCCGGCAGGAGTGGCGCAGGGATTTTTCCGGAACAGTGAACCGGTTTCCTGCGCCGGGAATGGCAGAAGGGATTCCGAAAGGAAAGGAGCGATGATGGAGCATTGTCGGAAATGGTTCTGGATCGGCGTGCTGGCGGCGGGATTCGCCGTCGGTGTTTGCGGGGATGACGAGGTGGAGTTGCGGTTGAACGGCGACTTCCGGGGGGCGTCGCCCGGGGCGGCCATGGCGCCCGGGTGGACGGGCGATGCGCTCGCGGGCCAGACGAAAATCGTGCCGGGCGAGGACTGGGACGAATTCGGTCTGGAAGTGATTGCACCCGCCGGAAATGCGAAAACGGTCTGCTCGGATTTTCACGCAGTGGCGGGCAAGACGTTGAAACTGGAAGTTTCTCTGCGCGGCAGCGGCACGGCGGCGGTGGGATTCCTGGCGTTCGATCAGGCGCGGCAGCCGCTTGCCGCTGCCGGCCAGACCCGGACGTA
Source organism: uncultured Lentisphaeria bacterium (assembly GCA_949298665.1). Classification (GTDB taxonomy): domain Bacteria; phylum Verrucomicrobiota; class Lentisphaeria; order Victivallales; family Victivallaceae; genus CALXOD01. Next base: position 3,838 of record CASFXO010000159.1, on the reverse strand, counting down.
TCAGCTGGCGGTGCCCGGCAGTGAAATCAAAAATTATTTCACCATGACCGATCCGAACGTCAAGTTCATCCGGATCTGTCTGGTGGCCAATCCCGGGGCCCGGGTGGTGTTCGAAGATGTGGAGGCGGAATTCAAGGCGATTTACCCGCCGTCGTCCGCGGCGGTTCAGTCCATCGCTCCGGCGGCGCAGTCGGCGCTCCCGGTGGCGCAGGTGGTGCCTCTGGCGCACTCGGCGGTTCCGGCGGCGCAGTCCGGGGTTCTGCGTCCGCTGATCCATGACAAGTTTTATGCGTTCAGCAGACTTGCGGAAAAGACGGAGCTGCAGGCGTCGCTGCCGCGCGGTTCTGAAATCGACTTCGAACTCGGAGAAGACGGCGCGCAGAACCGGTACTGGACCGTGAGTCAATACGATCCGGCGATCTGCCGGGTCAAGCTGGAACACGATACCGACGGTTTCTGGCCGTTCCGTTATGACAAGGCGGAAATTGAGCTGAAGGCGATGGCGCCCGGGGAAACGGCGATTGTGTTCAATTGCGACGGAAAAACTTTGACCGTGCATTTTTCCGTGCAGTAACCGGATGCAAAGCGGCGGGGAAAGAATGGAGGGAGCCGCCGCTTTTGAGTGCCGCGTATGACCCTGTTCCGGGTTGTGCGCGGTTTTATTTTTTCCTTTTTTTCAATTCCTCCAGCAGGTCGGCGGGGACGAACATTTTTCCGGCGCCGGAGCCGAGGGCGATGCGGGGCGTGTTGTCGCCGTGGAAATCGCTGCCGCCGGAAAGCGCCAGACCGTATTCCGCGGCCAGTTCGGTGATGAGCGCGGTCTCGTTCGGTCCGAACAGACTGTAGTAACTTTCGGCGGCATCGAGTCCGAGCGGGGTGAATTTTTTCATGATCCGGCGCACCCACGAGCGTTCATTGCGCTGGCGGTAGACCGGATGGGCCCATACCGCGACGCCCCCGGCGGCATGAATGGTTTCGATGACGGCGTGGGGGGGCGGGAGACGGCGCGGGATATAGGCGGGGCAGCCGCGTTTCAGAAGTTTGTCGAAGACCTCCACCATGCTGGAGAACCGGTATTTTTTCTGCAGCGCCCGGGCGAAGTGCGGGCGTCCGGTTACCTCTCCGCCGCCGGCTTCGGCGATTTCGGCATCGGTCAGCGGGTAGCCCAGGGAGGTGAGCCGGCGGCGGATATTCTCCGCCCGCTCCAGTCGCTCCTGCCGCTGATGTTCCAGAAACTCCCGGAGCGCCGGAGCATCGGGATCAATGAACAGGCCCACGAAATGCATTTCCCGGCTGTTGTACAGGGCGGCCAGCTCCACTCCGGCGATCGCCTCCAGCTGCGGAAAAGCCTGGGCGGCGGCGAGGAACGCCGGAATCCCGGCGACGGTGTCGTGGTCGGTCAGCGCCACCGCGCACAGGCCTGCCGCCACGGCCAGGGCCGGAATGTCTTCCGGCGGGACGCTGCCGTCGGAGGCGGTACTGTGGACGTGAAGATCAATTCCGGCCGGTGATTCGGTCATGCGGCGGCGTCTCCCGGGATGATGGCGTTCTGAACGAAAAACATGTTTGCGTGAACATATCAGGAAAACGGCGGCTGTCAAGAGCATTTCCGGAAATTTCGGGAAAAGTTCCGGGTGAAGCAGTTGTTTTTGCCGGGGCAATCCGCTATAATGTACGGAACACCCTGTTCCGGAGGCGGTGCGGCATCCGGCAGGATCGGCAAAGGAGTGAGGACGAATGACAAGATGGTGGCATGGGCTGCTGGCGGGTTGGCTGATCAGCGGTGCAAGTGTGCTTTCTGGGGCGGACCCGGTCGTGGATGCGGTGACGGAGCGGATGGCGGCGCGGATTCCGGAGACCCTGCGGCGGGAGTGCTGGTTCGGGGATCAACGGCCGTATTCCGACCGGGCATGGTGGGCGGAACAGGCGAAGACACCGGAGGGACGCAAGCGCATTGCCGCAGCGGAGAAGCTGCTGGCTTCTCCGCTGCCGGTGCCGACGGACGAGTTGTACCTGGAATTTTCCCGTAACGGCAACCGGTCGCGTTATCAGAGCGTCCGGAGCAATCTGGAGAAAAACGTGACCGTGGTCGCCGCCGCCTGGTGCCTGACCGGCGATCCCCGTTACCGGGAACGTCTGGAGGCGGCGCTGCGGGCGTTTCTGGCGGCGAAAAGCTGGGTGCTGCCCGCGCACGACCGGGGCAACCGGATCTGGAAGGGCGAGACGATTTCCATCGATCTGGTCTCCGCGTTGCTCGGCTGGCGTCTGGCGGTGGTCTCCCGGACGGTGGAGGGGGCGCTGGATCCGGAGCTGATTCAGGAATTGAACCGGCAGATTCATGCCCGGGTGCTGACGCCGTTCCGGGACATGCTGGACGGAAAGCGCAAGGCGGATTCATGGCTGACGGCCCGGACCAACTGGAATGCCGTCTGCCTGGCAGGCGTTACCGGCGCGGCCCTGGCGCTGGAACCGGATTTCGACGTCCGGGCGCGGATCGTGGCGGGCGCGGTGCGGTTGATCGCGCATTCGCTGCAGGGGTTCGGGGCGGACGGGTATTGTTTTGAAGGCGTGGGATATTGGAATTACGGGTATGGACACAACCTGCGTTTCGCTCTGATGGTGTACCGGGCCACCGACGGCGCGGTGAACCTGATGGAGCATCCGGCCATGCTGGCGGCCGGACGGTACGGGGAAGCGATTCAACTGCCCGGGGGAATGGTGCCGGCGTTTGCCGACTGCGGCTTGAATGCGCGGGTTCTGGACGTGCTGTGTCAATGGCGGAATTTTCTGGCGGGGACGGCCGCGGGGAGCGGAGAACCGTTCTGGATGGACGGATCGCTGCCGATGGTGGCGTTGACGCCGCCGGTGCGCCGGGACCGTACGGAAGCCGTTCCGGAAAAGCCGGGGAAGGCCGCCTTTTCCTGGTTCCCGTCCGGCGGCGTGGCGGTGCTGCGGCCGGTTTCCGGCGGACGTTTCGCCGCCGCGGTCAAAGGCGGCAGCAACGACGAGCCGCACAATCACAATGATGTCGGCTCTTATGTCGTGATGATAGACAACGTGCCGATGCTCTTCGATCCGGGCAGCGAGGTGTATACCCGGCGAACCTTCAGCAAGGACCGTTATCAGTCCTGCCTGCTCAACTCCTTCGGGCATCCGGTGCCGGTGGTGGACGGTAAACTGCAGCGGCACGGCGGCGGCACGGCTTGCCGGACGATCGAAGCCGCGGAGCAGAACGGCGTATTCCGCTGGCGGACCGAACTGCAGCCCGCATACGGCGATCCGCGCATCCGCTCGCTGGAGCGGAGTTTTACGCTGGAGCGTCGTCCGGAACGCATCGTGGTCTGCGACCGGGGAAAATTTGCCGCGGCGCTTTCGTTTGAAACCGCGCTGATCGCACCGGTGGAATTCCGGAAAACCGCGCCCGATGCCGTGGAGGTGAGCCACGGCGGAAAGGTGTTGCGAATCAAAATTTCCGCCTCCGGTCCGTTCGAACTGGTTCCGACGGAAATCAAGGAGGATTCGCCCACCCGTCAGCGGGTGTTCCGGCTCGGGATCCGGCTGCTGGACCCGGCGGAAAATCCTGAAATCCGCACGGAATTTCTCATCGGAAACTGACGGCGCCGGTCCCGGAAGGGGCAATGAGGCCGGGGCGCCGTTCCGTTTTTGTCCGGTCCGGATATTGTAAAATGGGTGTTCCGATGGTACAGTATCGAATTCATTTTCGATCAGGCGCCGGGGCGTCGGATGTTTCCGGAACCGGCGAAACAGGAAGAGAATCGGGACGGATTTATGGATTGGGAATTGCACAGCTCCTGGCTGGCGGTCAATATATTGCTGT
>CASFXO010000158.1 GCA_949298665.1 uncultured Lentisphaeria bacterium | reverse complement strand
CAGGTTTTTCTTTTCCGCAAAAGAGGCGGCCAGCTGCCGGGCATGAAGAGTCAGCAGCTCCGTCAAGCCGTGCCACTCGTCGTATCGGCGAACCGGCTCCAGCAGGCCATTCAGCAGCGCGCGGCGCTGTTCCTGCCCGATGCCGGAGAGCCGCTGATTGGCCGGATTCAAACCGACCGCCACCCGGTCCACCAGACAGCGGTACGGCTCCATCAGGTCGTCCGCCAGACAGAAGGCATTATAACGGTTCCGGTGATGAATACCCAGCGTCGGATGCAGCCCCGCCCCGCAGATCGCCCGTGCCGTCATCGCCCGCAATACTGCATATCCGTAATTGAGAAGCATGTTGTTGTCGGCGGCCTCCCGGTCACGGAGAAACGGTTGGTCGAACAGCATTTTCCAGTAAATCACCGCCGCCCGGCCCTCCAGATTGTCTGGATCCCCGGAGTGAACCCGGTCTGCCAGCGCCGTCAGTCCTCCGTCATGGCCACGCAATTCCTGTAATAAGCCTCCCTGAGCTTTGATTTTGGCCGTTACCACCGTCTGCCACAGGCGCTTCCGCAGCGGCAGCGCAGCGGCGGCCTGAAGACGGAAGCGCTCGTTCTGCAGATAGTTCGCCGCCAGCGGCAGCTGCATCGCCGCCGGCAGCCGGTCCGGTCCGGAAATCACGACCGCCACGCCCGCTTCCGCCAGGGCCGCCAGCAAAGCGCCAGTGATGGAGACCGCCGGCACGCCGAGAATCACGCACTCGATCTCGCCCAGCGGCACCCGGTGTTCTTCCCCGTCGGTGGTCCGGAGCACCAGCAGGCGGTTCTCCAGACTCAGCCGGGCCGATCGTTCGGCAACTTCGATGATGCGCTTAGTCATTGGCACGCCGCAGTTCGCCGAGCGGAGTCGTCCGGAATTTCACCATACCCCCCTTGAAGGCCGCGGAGAGAGTCGGTTGAAACCACAATTTTGCGGATTTCAAGTCTCTCTGCATTCGCGCTTCATGGATCGGTGTGCAGAAGAACTGCGGCAGTGAGACGCCGCGAATGACGCAGAGATATTCCCGGCCGTCCCTGGTCCAACGGACGAGATCGCCTTTGCGGAGGGTGAATTTGAGCGGATTCCCGTTTTTGACCGTCGGATAAACCGGTTCGCCCCGCTGGAGACGCAGCCGGGCGTCCAGTACGCTGACGATTTCACCCTCCCAGCCGATTTCCCGGCCTGCGGCATCCCGTTTGGCATAGATGGCCAGCACGTGATTGGCGCCGTTCTGCACTTCACGGCGGCGGTCTCCGGTACCGATGGTCCGGGTCGTCACGTTCTGACGGACCCGGACGCAGCGGATGGTGTTGACCGGGCGGCCGAAACGGTCGCACAGTACCGGCAGATTTTTTTCATCCGTAAACGCTTTCCGGGGATCGGGCTGGCCCAGTTCCGCCAGTTTCTCCGTCACCGCCCGGCGGATGGCGTCGTCGACGATGTCCGCCACGCCGCCCGCGTCCAGAGCATCCAGCCGGCGCCGGACGTGCCGCAGATTGCCGCCGTGGGATTTGCTGTAAATCGTTTCCCGATGCAGCGCGCCGCGGATCTTGTTCACCACGTGGTGCGAAATGCCGACCGTTGCCAGCATTGCCCGGGCCTGCGTATACAGGGGATTGATAATCAGAGGCTGCTTTTCCTCTATGGCCTGTTTGCGCACTGCCAGCGGCATTTCCGCCACGGCTTTGACGATGGCCGGCGAGCTGACTGCTATTGTCAGGGCGTCGATTGCGTGTTGGCGATGGTCGGTACGGACTTTTTCACCTTCACCCAGCAGGTAATTGCCACCCCAGGCGCGCCGGACCACCGCGGTGCAGCCGCCGGCGCTGCACTGCAATCGCAACGTGCCGTGCCGATCCCAGCGGCCGCCGTACAGAAGCGCCAGATATTCCATGGCCAGCTTGCTGGCATAACGGGTGTCGTTGAGATTGCGTTCGATGAAATCCTGAATGCTGGTTTCCTCCATCTGGAAGCGTTCCAGTTTGGCGGCGGCAAAGGGCCCCTTGAAGTGCCGGACCCGTTCCAGAATCTTTTGATATTCTGCCTCTGGAAACGCTTCAAACGGCAGACGGTCGCCTTTGGCCGCGTTGGCGTCGCGCAGACTCAGGGTTTTATTGGCGTAGGAGTCGTCCATGGAGCGGGAATACGGCACGATGTGTTCGATATGCACCAGACCGCCGTGCAGCAGCTCGTGCATGGAGAAACGTCTCCCGGTGTAGGGACAGGTGAAATCGCATTCTTCGGCCAGCATGACTTTGAGAATATCCCGGCGCGAGGGACTGGTAATGCCGGCTTCACGGGTGATGGCGGCGGCGATTCCGGCGCGCTCCTTTTCCCGGTCGCGGTTGTTGCGGGTGATCCGCTCCCGTTCCCTGCCGCTGTTTTTGAGGTCGCGGGCCAGCTCCAGCCGGATCAGGTCGGGTTTGCCGTATTGGCGGATGACGGCGTTGACTACGCGGCGCATTTCCGTCAATGTCCGGTGAACGATGGGATTGCGCAGTTCGAGGTCGGTGTCGTCCAGCGGCGGCAGCAGCTCCAGCACCCGGTCGGTGGCCTGAAATTGTTCCGGATACTCCGTTTTGATCACGGTATTGAGGGCGATGCCGGCTTCCAGTCCCGGCAGCAGCCGTTCGATGGCGCGGTGCGAAAAATTACAGTATCCTTCCGGCAGAGGCAGGCGGAGGACTTTTTCCGCGGCCTCTTCGCTCAGGCTCCAGCGTTCGCGCAGAATCCGGCGCAGGACTTCATCCTTTTCGATGGAAACAAGCTGGTGCAGAAAAAGCTCCCGGTCGGCGGCGCTCATCGTCACCGCCGCCGTTCCGAAAACCTGAAACAGAATCGCATGCAGCGCATGACCGTGAATGTGCTTTTCCTCGTCTCCAAGCGTGAATTTTTCACCTTTGCCGAGACCGGCCAGTTTGCCCAGCCGGGAGAGCGCAATGGTTCCCTGCGCCGTCAATTCTCCGTTCAATCCGTCCAGCACGGTCAGAACTTTCCGGCGTTCCGCTTCCGTCAACGTGCGCACGGTGCCGCCTCTGCCGCCGACCCGGAGATGGTTGACCTCCTGGAGCACCCGGAAACGCTGCGCGACGGGATCGAGGAGGGAGCAGCGTCTCCGGTCCGGTTCCAGGCGGCAGGCGCCGATCAGGTGTTTGCAGCTTCTGAGTTTGCGTTGAAAGAAGATGGCATGGTGCAGCTCCTTTTCCAGCGCTTCGGAAATCAGGTCGCGCCGGGCGGCGCAGATTTTGTGCAGTTCCTCTTCGAACATGCCGCGCTCGGTGTACCGGGTCCGGATCCGGCACTGTTCCGGGTCAAGCCCGGCAAAATATTCCCCGAGCGTCCGCGCCCCGGATTCCTGTATGGCCTGCTTCAGTTCCGCAATCTGGGACAGGACCACGCCGGAATCGGCGTCTTTCGCCTCCTGTTTGCGATTGCTTTTATACCCCCGGCGCTGCCCGAGGTGGTAGAGGGCGCGCCCCAGCTGCATGGGGGAAAGCGGTCGATCCAGCGCCGCCGCCCGCAGCAGATACGGCAGGACGTGCGCACCCGTCCTGCGCTGCTCCTCCGGCAGGGTCCGCAGAAATTCCCCGTCGATGCGCGTAAAAAATTCCGGAGTCAGCTCCGGCGGCAGCATTCCCTCCCGGGTCAGGATGGCGGTCAATTCGTTTTTATGCTGCCGACGGCGCTGATAAGCGACACGCAATGCCCGTTTCCGGCGACGTTCGGCGCAGCGCGACTCGCCCTTGCCGGCGGTGATCTCTTCGTCGGTGGCCGCGAGACCCGGTTCGAAAATCCGGGCGCCCCAGCCCAGCAATTCCACCCGGTCGTCCCGATCATCGTCCACGACTGCCCAACCAACCGAACTGATGCCGAGATCAAGGCCGAGAATCCGCTGCTTCATGTTTTTCTCCTTTTTTTATCTCAAGAGGCTTGCAAAAGGCAAAAATTGAATTATTATTTTCGGTAACTCTACAAGTTCTGGTAAAGAACTTCTGCAGGCGACTTTCCGCGGAAAGTCCTCCAGGCGGCTTCAATAGCCGCTTTTTTTTTGTGAATTTGCTGAATGAATCTCAAAAAAAAATAGCATGGTTTCGTGATAATCGCAAGAGACGATGGACTGAAGAAGTAACTTATTTTGCGATTATACGGAGATGCCGACTCTGCCGGGGAAACAACTGCGACGTCGCAACCGAACGAAACCGGAGGCACCTGCGGAAAAAGCAATTCCGGAAGCAAAGAGGGGATCAAAAAACTGGAGCGAGTGACCGGAATCGAACCGGCGACAATCACGTTGGCAACGTGATGCTCTACCGACTGAGCTACACTCGCTTGCGCTTTCAGCATGTTTACAATAACGCTCTTTCGCGGTTTTGCAAGTTCCGGCGCGATAAAAAAACGGGATTTTTCCGCAAAATCCGGTGCGCATCGGTGATTCCGGCGACGCCCGGGAGGAAGAAGCACGGTTGACCGGGGCCGCCCTGCCGGAGGGCGGCCGCACATTTTTATGATCGGCGCCTTGAAAAAAGCAGCCGCCGGCATTATTGTCTGCCGTTGTCCGCCGATGGAGCCGGAAAAAACGGAAATAACAGGAGCTCACACATGGCCCGAAAAACAACCTCCGCTTTCGCCGCCGCCGCCGTACTGGTGGTGGCGCTGCTGCTGGTGGCAAGCCCCCTCTTCCTCTGGTTCTGCTGCCGTATCGAACCCGGGAACGGCGAAGTCGCCGTCCTCATCCGCAAAACCGGACTCAAACTGCCCGAAGGCGAAATCATCGCTCCCGATGCCCGCTATAAGGGGATTCAGCTTGAAGTGCTCGGCGAAGGCCGTTATTTCCGCAATCCCTATACCTGGACCTGGGAGATCGTCGACATCACCGACATTCCGGCGGGGAAATTCGGCGTTCTGGTCCGCAAGTTCGGCAAAGACCTCCCGGAAGGCGAAATCATCGCCCCCGGCGCGGAGTACAAGGGCATCGTACGGGAAGTCCTCGGCACCGGGAAACACCGCCTCAACCCCTATGCCTATGAAGTCAAGATCTTCGACGACCTGAAAATCCGGCCGGGGCACATCGGCATCGTCACCTCTCTGTGCGGCGGCGACCTTTTTTCCGGCGTCGCCAATGATTTCAGCAATCATCACGGATTTCTGGTCGCGTCCGGGCGCAAGGGCGTGTTGAGCGAAGTCCTCAAGGAGGGAACGCACCGGATCAATCCCTTCCTGTACAGCATCGCCATCGTCAACACCCAGAGCCAGCGACATGAATTCAGCGGCGACGACGCGATCAGCTTTCTCACCGTGGACGGGTTCAAGGTGTCGCTGGAGGGGACCGTCGAGTTCAACATCGACCCCGCGCAGGCGCCCCGCCTCGCCAACGAGGTCGGCGACCTGGAGGATATCCTGAAAAAACTGATTCTGCCCAACGTTCACGGCTTCGCCCGGCTTGAGGGCAGCAAGAAAACCGCCACTGAAGTCATCGTCGGCGAAAGCCGCCAGATTTTTCAGGAGCAGCTGGACAATTATCTCAAACAGAATTGCAGCCGCTGGGGGATTTCGATCAATTCCGTGTTGATCCGCGACATCATTCCGCCGCAGGAGATCGCGGGGATCATCCGGAACCGGGAACTGGCCCAGCAGGAAGCGAAGAAATTCCTTCAACAGATCGAACAGGCGAAGTCCGACGCCGAACTCAAGCGCCAGGAAATGCTCGCCCTCCAGAACCGCAGCAAGGTCGAGGCCGAAACCGCCAAGCTGACCGCGGAAATCGCCGCCCGGCAGGAACAGCTGGAACGCACCATCGCCGCCCGTACCGCACTGGAAGTCGCGGAGACCGCCTACCGGACCATGCAGGCGGAAACCGAGGCCGCGTTGAAACTCGCCGAGGCCGAACGGCAGGTCATTGCCGAACGCAACCGCAGCGAGGCAGATGTGCTGCGCCGCAACGTCGCCGCCTACGGCAGCGGCAGTGCCTTCGTCCGTGCCCGGCTGTATGAAAAAATCGCGCCGGGATTGACCTCCATCATGACCAATTCCGCCGGCGGCGGCCCCCCCCCCCGCCGGGGGCCGCGGCCCAA
>CASFXO010000157.1 GCA_949298665.1 uncultured Lentisphaeria bacterium | reverse complement strand
GCTGACCACCCGGGAGCGGAGTGTGCGTGTCGGTGTTGCGGCGTTGCTGCTGGCGGTTCTGGGGCTGGGCATCGGAAAACTGTTGACGACGGAATATATTTGTCGGCATCACGGCGTCCTGCCGGTGGAGCGGGCGGAGGCGGCGCTGGCCCTGCTGGAGAATCGGCAGAATGACGACGAGACGGCGCTGCTGGTGGCGGACCGGATGATCGGGCAGGGGGAGTTGCCGTCTCTTGAGGCACTGGAAGAACAGGCCGGCGGAGACGGTCCCGAAGCGGAGGCGGCGGTGGATTCGCTGAAAAAAACCATGCGGGAATACCGGCAGCGCGGAATGGAGAAATATCAGGCGCTGGCCCCCGCGGAACGGGAGGCGCTGCTGCGGGACATCCGGCTGGATGTGATGGCGCAGTGGTATGTGGAAAAGTATGGGGAAGCGGAATTCCAGCCGAAAATAACGACGGAGCGCCTGAACGAAATGGCCGAATCGGAAACGGTTTCCGAAGCGGAGCTGGACAAGGCCGTGGCGCTTTATGCCAGCGAACAGAAGCGGATGACGGAACTGGCGCGGAAGAAACTGGCCGCCATGCCGGAAGCGGAATTCGCGGCGATGGAAACGGAGATGACGGCGGAAAACACGCAGATGTTGCGCACTTTTCTGGATGAGTTCCACCGGGCGTTCCGGATGAGCGTATTCACCGGATTGTTTTCCGGAATGGATATTCTGTTTTTTGCGCTGGCGCTGATTACCGCCTATCAGCTGGCTACCCGGGAACGGCTGTCCGAAAGCGAATAGCGCTTTGCACCCTTGAAGCGGCGTTCCGCCGGCCGGAATTTTTCCGGCGGACCGGAGGCCGGGGGAAGGGGGGGCTCCCCCCCCGGCGGTATCGGTTCAGTCGCGCACGAAATAGACGATGTCGTTGACCGCGCGTTCCCCGGCGTTGTCGAATTTTTTGTTGTCGCACGGATGGTTGACGACGCCGCGCCCTTTGAGATAGAGGGTGGTGGAGCCGCCGCCGTCCAGGTTCAGGGCATCGGTGCAGCCCAGGCTGACCATCAGGTCCGCGGCCTGGCGGAAGGTCAGACCGGCGGCCTCTTTCGCCCGGCCATCCACTACGACGATCACCAGTTTCCGATCCGCGGTGACGCCGAGAATGGTGCGCGGATTGCGCCCCTGCCTGGGATAAACGTCCGTCGGTTTGCCGTCGGCGATGAGCAGCGGATAGGATTGCAGGATATTCTGATACTGATCTTCCGGCGGGCATTCGGCGCTGATTTTCGGAAATTCGCCGGGATTGAAGTAGAAGAACCCGGCGCCGGTGCGCTTGCCGGCGGGGAACAGCGTCTTGCCGTCGATGCGCAGCTGCAGGACGGCGCGCGGCGGCTTGCTGAAGGCGAAATAGGTGCCGTTGACCGCGACATCCGCCTTGACTTCCCGGGCCTGAGCACTGGTGGGACGGCGTTTTTCACCGCAGAAATGCAGATGGGGCCGCCAGTCTTTGTTCCAGTCCAGAATCACGATGGAGATCGACTGCGGCGCGCCGAACGCCGATTTCAACAGATAATAATGATACTCTGCGCCGGGCCCCAGACGTTTGTCCTGATATTCCAGTGGTTTCTCATAATCACCTCCCCGCAGCGGCGGCTCGGCGGCGAAGCCGGTGACGGCGGCCAGCACCAGGATGACGAAGAGGGCGAACGGGGACAGTGGACGAAGTTTTCTCATGGTCAGAACCTCAGGTTGTTCCAGGCTTTTTCCAGCCGGTTGATTGGTGATTTTTCGCGGGGACGGATTTCCGGCGCGAAGCATTGGATTCGGGCTTCCTCCAGCAGAAGCCAGAAGTCATACAGTTCCGGCGCGGCGGTCAGATCCGGCACGGTGGCGAGGGCCAGGTCGAATTTTTCCTGCCACGGGGCAAGCACCTGTAATTTTTCGGCGTCCTTGCCCGGATTGCTGTTCAGCCGTTCGGCGCGCAGCCGGGCGGCGCGCAGATAGCGGGCATATTCCTCCCAGACCGCCGGGCGCCGCAGGAAGCCGGGGGCGAAAAGGAACTGCAGATGTTTCCGCAGATCCCGGGAGTCGACACCGTGCCGGGTTTTCAGGCGGCGGCAGAGATCCTGCAGGGCCTCATACGACGTGTACAGCGTCTGGAGCACGGCCATTTGCTCATCGGCGGCGGTGCCCAGATTTTCCGCGGCGTGGCGCTCGGCGGCGGC
>CASFXO010000156.1 GCA_949298665.1 uncultured Lentisphaeria bacterium | reverse complement strand
TGGCGCTGCGGTTGCTGGTCGATCCGGAAACACCGCCTCCGGGAAGCGGGGAACTGCCGTTGCGGGATTTTTTTGAAACTTCCCAGATTCTGATCTGCCGCACCGGCGGCGCAATCCCGTTGAGCCTCGCCGCCAAGGGCGGACACAACGCCGAACAGCACAACCACAACGACGTCGGCAGTTATGCGATTCAGCTCGGCAATCTGGCGGCGGTCTGTGATCCCGGCGGCGAGGAATATCACGCCGGCACGTTTACCGCCAGGCGCTATCAGAGCGATCTCATCAACTCATTCGGCCACCCGGTTCCGAAACCGGACAATACGCTGCAATCTCCGGGCGCCGCCTTCGCCGCCGAACTTCTCGAACGCAGTTTCTCACCGGAATCGGATCGACTGCGCCTGAATCTGCGTCGCGCCTATGAAGTACCCGGTCTGGAGCTGCTGGAGCGGGATTTTGAATTCCGCCGCACCGGAGCGCCGGGCGTTGTCGTAACCGATCGTTTCCGTTTCGCCGTCCCCCGGCCCTTCGAAACCGCCGTCATTACGGTGGCCTCCTTCCAAATCGTGGACGATCAGACCATTGAATTCTTCAATGACGCCCACCGTCTCCGGCTGCGCATTCACAGCGAACCGGTTCCGGTACGCATCACCGCGGCACCGCTCCGGGCGCGGCCGGTGACCGTCGGCATCGCACCGGTCCGGATCGCGCTGACGCTGGCCGAACCGGCCGCCGCGGGAACCATCCGGCTGGAATACACTCCCCTGCCGTAACCCCCGCTCCCCGAAAACAATCGGACCGCGGTTCCGCAGCGCGCCTGCCGTCGGAAAATCCGGACACAAAAAAAGACCAACCGCAAAACGGCTGGTCTTTCCCCACTCGCAAAAAGTGGCATCCCCACGGGGATTCGAACCCCGGTTGCCGGGATGAAAACCCGGTGTCCTAGGCCTCTAGACGATAGGGACAACCTCAACACGCCTTTAATATAGTGTACATCCCTTTTTTTGCAAACTGAAATATCTTTTTTTTTGAAAAATTTGAAATTCTCCACTGTGAGCCGTGTTGACCGGATGAAATTTCACCGCGGGGAGAATGTCCCCGCCTTGCTTTTTCACCGGAAACGGTGTACTTTGGAAAGAACATTGCATCATCCGGAAGGAGACCCCCGAAATGTCGAATTGCCAGGAAATGCCGCCGCTGATGATTCTCTGCGGCGGGCGGGGCACCCGCCTGCGCGACGTCACCGAACTGCTGCCCAAACCGATGGTCCCCATCGGCCCCCAGCCGATCGTCTGGCATATCATGAAATGCTACGCCGCATTCGGCGTGCGGCGCTTCATCCTCTGTCTGGGCTACAAGCGCGAGGAATTCGTTCATTATTTTCTCAACTTCCGGGCCCTGACCTCGGACATTACTTTGCATCCGGGAATCCCCGGCGGAATCCGTTACACCGGAGACTGCCCCGAGGCGGAATGGGAAATCACCCTGGCCGACACCGGACCGGACAGCTGCACCGCCACCCGGATCCGGCTGGCGGCCCGGCATCTGCAACCGGCGGACTCGTGTTTCTTCCTGACCTACGGCGACGCGGTCGCGGACATCGACATGACGGCGGTGCTGGAACGCCACCGTGCGGGCGGACAATTGCTGACGGTATCGGCGGTGCATCCGGAAGGACGTTTCGGCGAAATGCGCTTCGACGGCGACCGGGTGTGCGGCTTCACCGAAAAACCGGCCCGGACCGAGGGGTACATCAACGGCGGCTTCATGGTGATGGAAAAAGCCTTCATCGACCGAATGATTCCCGCGGACCGGGACGTTTTTCTCGAAGCCGAACCGATGCGCGCCGCGGTGGCGGCCGACGAACTCAACGCCTACCGCCACGAAGGCTTCTGGCAATGCATGGACACCCCCCGGGAATACGCCCTGCTCAACGAAATGTGGAAAAACCGCTGCGCTCCCTGGACCCGTTTCTGGACGGACGCCCGCCCGGAGGCCGCGTCATGACGTTCGGAGACATCTACCGCGACCGCCGGGTGCTGATCAGTGGGCATTCCGGCTTCAAGGGCGTGCATCTGGCCTGCTGGCTGGAACAGCTCGGCGCGAAAGTCTGCGGATATTCCCTCCCGCCGATCACGGAACCGGCGCTGTTTCCGCTGCTGGAGCTGCCGGTCGCGTCGGTCTGGGGAGATCTGCGCAGCCGGCTGAAACTGCGCAAGGCGTTTTTGAAATTCCGTCCGGAAATCGTCTTTCATCTGGCGGCGCAGCCGCTGGTGCGGGCCTCGTTCCGCAATCCGGCGGAGACGTTTGAAATCAACGTTCAGGGCACCATCAACCTCCTCGAGTGCTGCCGCGCCTGCGATTCGGTGCGCGCGGTGGTCGTCGTCACCAGCGACAAATGCTACCGGAACCGGGAAACCGCCGCAGGGTACCGGGAAACCGACCCCATGGGCGGATTCGATCCGTACAGCGCGTCCAAAGGGTGCGCCGAACTGGCGGCGGCCTGTTACCGGGACTCCTTTTTCACGCCCGGGGGACGGGTGCTGCTGGCGACCGCGCGCGCCGGCAACGTCATCGGCGGCGGCGACTGGGCCGAAGATCGGCTGGTGCCCGACCTGATCCGCGCCGCGGCGGCCGGACGGGTGGAGGTGCTGCGCCGCCCCGATGCAGTTCGCCCCTGGCAACATGTGTGGGAACCGCTTTCCGGTTATCTCCTG
>CASFXO010000155.1 GCA_949298665.1 uncultured Lentisphaeria bacterium | reverse complement strand
GGATTACTTCAGCGGCCAGGACGCGCTGGTGCCCATTGCCGTGCTCCGCAGCGGCTTTGACCGGAACGCGGTCTTTCTGGGACTCAAGGGCGGCGCTCCGAATGCGCCGCACGGGCACATGGACGGCGGTTCGTTCGTGCTGGAAGCGGACGGCGTGCGCTGGGCGCAGGACCTGGGCATGGAAAATTACCACAAGATCGAATCCCGTGGCATGAAACTTTGGAATACCGCTCAGAATTCCGACCGCTGGCGCATTTTCCGGCTCGGCCATCAAAGCCACAACATTCCGTTGATCGACGGTCGGCCGCCGCGGGTGGACGGACGGGTGGAAATCGTCGAGGTGAACGGCGGGGGCGATCATCACACCGCCACGCTGGATTTGAGCAAAGCCTGCGCCGGGCAGGTCGCTTCGGCGGTCCGGGAGGTGCAGCTGCTGCCGGACCGCAGCGTGGTGATCCGGGACCGGTTTACCGGATTGAAGCCGGGCGCGGTCGTGCACTGGCAGATGCTGACCGGCGCCGCCGCGGAGCCGGACGAAACGGGATTCCGGCTTGCCTCCGGCGGCAAAACATGCCGGCTGGAGATTCGGTCCGGGACGCCGATCCGTACCCGGACCGTGGAAACCAGCGCGCTGGAACAGGAATTCGATACCCCCAATCGTAATTGCCGGATGCTGATCGCGGAGACCGTTGCACCGGCGGACGGCAAAGTGGACTGGCAATTCGTCTTCACTTTCGGCGACTGAGTCCGGTACGGGCGACGGCAAAAGAAAACCCGAATCCGGTTTTGCCGGATTCGGGGCGGAAGAAGAGGGGAACTTATTCCGCATCGAAGAATTTGCGGTAGAGCAGCCCCGCCGGGATGGCGCCGACGATCGGCGTCAGCAGGAAAAGCCAGACCTGGACCATGGCGTCGCTGTTCACCGCAAACCACTGAACCAGCGCCGGGCCGAAACTGCGCGCCGGATTGACCGAGAGGTTGGTTACCGGAATCCCGATCAGGTGGATCAACGTCAGACAGAGGCCGATGGCCACCGGCGCGAGTCCCTGGGGGGCGCGTTTGTCGGTAGCGCCGCAGATGACGACCAGAAATATGAACGTGAGCAGGATTTCCACCAGGGCGCAGGCTCCCATGCCGTAATTGGAGGGGGACAGTCTGCCGTATCCGTTGGCGGCGAAGCTGAGATTCTGGGACAGAATATTTTCCTGTCCTTCCTGAATCAGCCACAGAACGAATGCCGCCGCCACCGCGCCGACCAGCTGGGCCGCGATGTAGGGCAGAAGATTCCTGCGTTCAAAACGTCCGGCCGCCCAGAGGCCGATGCTGACCGCCGGGTTGAAGTGGCCGCCGGACACATGGCCGAAGGCGCAGGCGCCGGTCAATACCGTCAGCCCGAAAGCCAGCGCAATGCCGACGTAGCCGATCTGTGAACCGGCGAAGACGGCGGCGCCGCATCCTCCCAGCACCAGCCAGAAAGTACCGATCAATTCGGCGACGGTCTGTTTCGATACGAAGTTCATGATGGGCGTTTTTCCTTTCTGCTGCGGGGCGGACGTGCCGGCCGGATACATCCGTGATGCCGGACACACTTTCTACGCCTCCAGAG
>CASFXO010000154.1 GCA_949298665.1 uncultured Lentisphaeria bacterium | reverse complement strand
CTGCCGAATGCGGCGAACGGCCCTGTCTGCCGAATGCGGCGATCAGAAAATCAGCATAAAAAAACCGGAACGCGGCATTCCCCTGTTGCATTGTGCCCCATTTCGTGTTATACTTCCTGCAATAATGATTGAGCACGGTTTTCTGAGCGGGACCATGGATCCAGTCCAAACCAGTCAAAGTCGGCCGGAAATCGCTTCCGACCTGATTGATTACCTGAACGCGCAGATCCTCACCGGTGTCTACCTGCCGGGAGCACGGCTGCCGTCCGTCCGGGCTTTGATGCGGCGATTCAATCTGTGTTACAGCTCCGCGCTCAACGGGATCAATTATCTCTGCAGCCAGGGCGTGCTGGAAAAAGTGCCGAAACGCGGCATCTATGTGCGCGGCGGCGCCCGCAGCGGCCCGCACGGAGGCAAAGGGCTGATCGGTGTCATCACCCATTTTCCCCACTTCACCGATCCGGACGTCGATCATGGGTTCGTCTACACCGCGCTCGGAGCGGTTCAGAAAATGGCGGCGGATTTCGGCTATCCACTGCTGCCGATTCCGATGGAGGACGCCCGCTTGCTCTGCCAGTGCCTTGTCGCGCTGGAAAAATGCGACGCACTGATCATCATGAAGTCCCTGGACATCGTTTTCCAGTCGCTGGACATCCGGATTCCGGCCGCCGGCATGATGCTGGAAAATGATTTCGGCGGCCGGGTATCGATCGTGGAAATCGACCCCTTCACCACGGCCCGGCAGGCGCTCGCCTATTTTCAACAGCACGGCTGCCGGAAAGTAGCCGTCTTTTCCGATCCCCGGCCGGTCTACCTGCACCGGGGCAAAATCTTCGAATACACGTGGAAAGACCAGGGCGGAGAAATCGCCGACTGGGTGGTTGCCAATGCCCAGATTCCCGGGCAGGAACATTATCCGTTTCAACCGGATATCGGCTACTTTTTCACCTCCGACCACCTCTGCGAGCGCTGCGCCCGGCCGTTTCTGGAACGTACCGGCGTGGAGCTGATGGACCACTGCACCGTGCTTTCGGTGGACGGAAAAAGCCTGATCTGTCCGGAATTCTGCCCGGTCCCGACGATCGCGATGGACTGGAAGATGATCGGCAGAGCCGTTTTTGAGGAAGTCGTGTCGCGTCTGGAAAACCCGACCCGTCCCGCCCGACGGATTTTCCTGAGCGGAAAATTAACGGAACCCTCCCGCACCGAACGGGGAACCGCCCCGTCGGGACAGAGGCGTACATAACCGGATTGACAGGTGTCATGCGCCTGAAAAAGAAAGGAGCCGAAAAAACATGAAGTCATCGTTGTTGCTCTCCGGTCTGCTGCTGCTGACCGGAACCGCCGGTGCCGTCGACCTGCTGACGACACTGAAACCATCCGACTTGAAAAAGGAGGTCGGCGACATCCGGCTGGAAAAGGTGGACGGCAAGAACGCCGTCCGGCTGTCCGGCGTCACCGGCTCCGGAGTCAGCGGCAGAAACCTTTACGTAAACGGCTCCATCCAGCTGCCGCAGACGATCAGCCTGGAGGGGAAAACCCTGCGGATGACGGTTCAATCCGCCTGCCCCGCCCCCGGGTTTTATGTACGCGCCTACAATGTACAGGGCAAGAATCCCGCCTGGAGTTTTCTCTCCTGGGACCAGCCGGTCGGCAAAACCCCGTGCACCATCAATCTGACCCCAGGGCGCAACCGGGCATTGAACTGGGAAAAGGGGGTGATTTCCGGTGACAAGGCCGACAAGATCAACCGCCTGCAGTTCTTCATCGGTACGCCGAATGAAAAAACAAAAGTGGATCTCCTGATCACCGACCTGCAGGTCATTCCGGAAATTCCGCTCAAGGACGACCCGGCGCTTCCCGGCAGTCCGGGGTCCTCGGCTCCGGCACTGACCAAGGTCGTCGACCTGCCGACGGAAACCGTCCTGGTGAAAAACGGCAGGGCCGTATTCGAAATTCTTCATCCGGACTCCGCTCCCGGCAAGGCCGCCGCGGGAAAAATCGCCGCCGCGGTGAAGAAAGCCACCGGCGCCGCCGTCACCTGCCGCCCCGGCACCGACGCCGACCGGATTCCGAAACAGACCACCATCATGCTGGGCAACATTTTCAGCAACCCCGCCTTGAAAGTGCTGTACACCCGCAAGCAGACCGCCGTGGACGAATTCCTTCCCGGCAAGGGCGGTTATACCGTGGAATCCATCCTGGAGCCCTTCCGGCGCGGTCAGGACGTGATCGTGCTCGGTGCTTCCGACGACGCCGGCCTTGACGCCGCGGCCACCGCCTTCCTCGCCGAACTGAGCAGGCAGCCTGCGGGCAAAGACCTGAAGCTCCCGCTCACGTTCCAGAAAAAATATACCTCCCGGATCCGCGGCGGAGAAACCAAGGAAAACCACATCGCCGAAGGCCTCAAAACCGCCCGCAACCGGCTGGCGCAGGGCATTCACACCTCGCTCGGCGGCCAGTTGGCGGGGATCGCCCAGAATTATCTGCTGCACCGCAACCCCGATGACGCCAAACTCTATGTGGAAGTCGCCAAACTGTATGCGGACAGCGCCAAGAGCGATCCGCGCAAATTCGGCGGCCCCTGGGGCTTCGACAGCGACTTTCCCTCCTATGAAGCCATTTCCGGCTGGGACCTCATCGAACACGATCCGGCGCTCACCGCCGAAGACCGGCTGGCCGCCGGCAACGTCCTGCTGCGCTGGCTCCATGAAGCCATCGCCGCCGAAGCGCGCGGCGGTATCCGGGGCACCGGTCCGGTCAGCAACCATCTGACCTTCGCCTCCCTGGGCACGATGGCCGGATCCTTCTATTTCGGCAAATACTACAGCGATGTGCTTCAGGAACCGGCGATGTGGGAAAAAATCATCCGCCACAACTTCGCCCGCCAGACCGCCCACGGCAAAGCCCACGACGACTGCGACAGCTATCAGTGGCTGACCTGGCGCCATGTCATGGTTTACACCATGGCCATGCCGGACGAAACCATCTTCAACAACGGCGTCGGCAACCGCATTCTGGAAGTCTGCGGCACCACCATGGACAACCTCGGCGCCCAGGCGCCCTACGGTGACACCAGCGGCTGGGCCTCTTCGTCCAGCGATCTGATCGTGCTTGACATGTACCATGCGGCCACCCGCGACAAGCTGGCGGCGAAACTGCTGGCCATCAAACGACAGAAACCGCGAACCGTCGTTCCCGGCATGTTCCACGGAGCGGTCAACGCGGAAGACACCCAGGTGCTGGACGGCGTGAAAATCATTCCGCTTGATCCCGGATATTACAAGCACATCCCCGCGGAGGGCGTCGTGCCGCCGCTGAAGCAGTGCTTCGACAAGTTCTCCTTCCGCGAAAAACTCGATCCGGAAGCGCTCTATGTCCTCGTGGACGGCATCAACAACGGCGGCCACCGCCACGCCGACGCGAACAGCGTGCTGCGTTACTCGCAGTTCGGGCGCGACTGGCTGGCCGAAAACGACTACATCAAGAACCAGCAGAAATATCACAACTCCCTGCTGCTGCTCTACAACGGTGAATCGTTCCCGCTTCCGGACTACATGGCCGTCGCCGATTCCGGCGACACGCCGGATTTCGGCTACGTCGTCGTGCGCGCCGCCGGTGTCGGCCCGACCGACTGGCTCCGCTACTACGTCTGGCTGAAAAAAGACAACGCCTGGCTGGTCATCGACGAAGTCGTCGCCGGCAAGGACGGACAGTACCGCCTGAAACAGCGCTGGAACGGCATCGGCGATGTCACCGCAAAACCCGACGGCTATGAATTGGAACAGCAGGGTTCCACCGTCCGGCTCCAGACCGCCGGCAACGCCGCGCTGACCATGTACGACGATCCCGATCTCGGCCGTCAATGGGCCAGCTATCCCTTCGCCAAGCCGGTTGCCCACGTTATGGACCAGACCCGGGAAACCACGCTCAAGGCCGGGGAAAAAGTCCAGATGATCGCGCTCTGGCACGGTGCTTCCGGCAAACAGCCGGTTCCGGAATGGGCGGTGGACTCCGTCGCGGACGGCTTCCGCGTCAACACCGGCGCCCGGCAGTACGCCATTCGCCCCGGCAAAGACGGCAAGCTGAATATCCAGATGACGGAAGACAACGTCCCCGTTGCGCCGCGGACCAAAGCCCATGCGGATGAAAAGGAAGATGCCGCTCCGGCGCTCACGCCCGAATGGCGCACCTCCCAGAGCAGCGGCGGCCTGACGGAACTGAGCGCACCCGGCATCGCCGAAGCGCTGGGTATGACTCTCACCGGCACGAAACCGGCGAAAGCCAACGTGTTCATCGCCGAAGCCGGCAACAAACTTTCGGCTGCGATCGACGGTACCTGCACCGAAGGCGGCGATTCGGTCATGTTCGATCCCGACACCAAGGTGGTCCTGAACTATCAATTCCCCGCGCAGCAGGAAATCTGCGGGGTGGACCTGCAGCTCTGGTGGTCCTCCACCTCCAGCCGCAATACGGCCTACAAACTGATGACCGCCGAAGTGGAAATGAGCGACGACAATTTCCGCAAAGACGTGCGCAAAGTCTACACCTTCGACGCCAGCCGGGAAACGCATCCCAACTTCGGCCATCCGGTACGTTTCCTGTTCGAATTTCCCGCGCAGAAAGCGCGTGAAGTGCGCCTGACGCTGACGCCTCAGAAAGGCACGGCGATTTATCTCGGCGAAGCGACGCTGCTCGGCCATCCCGCGCCCGGCACCCGCCTCCCCGCCCGTCAGGCGGAATTCACCAAAGTGATCCGGGTCAAGGACGCCCGGGGCGATTATCTGGCTGCAGGCAGTGAAAACGGCAACCTCTTCTTCTATTCCCTCGACGGCAAGCCGCTGGATACGCTCAAAATCGGGGCGAAGATCAACGATCTGGCCGCGCTCGACGTGGACGGCGACGGCGAAAACGAACTGCTGCTCGCCTGCCGCGACGCGTATCTGCGCGCCGTCAAACGCGACGGCAAAGAGCTGTGGAAGACCCAATTCGAACAGTACCGGCTCTATCCGGACGTGACCATCGTCAAGACCGCCGATCTCGACGGTGACGGCAAGGATGAAATCCTGGTCGGCTGCGACAACTGGCGCACCTACGCGCTGGACCGCAACGGCAAGGAAATCTGGCGCTTCGAAGTGGTCCATCCCACCCGCGCCGTGGAAGTCGCCGACATCGACGGCGACGGCAAGCCGGAAGTGCTGTGCGGCACCCGGTACATGTGGGCCACCGTGCTGGATCACCAGGGCAACAAGCTCTGGGGTGGACGCTTCGGCGTCGGCTGCCGGGCCATCGCCGCGCCGCTGAACGGACAGGGTAAGACCCGCAACGTCGTCATCGGCATCGACAGCGGCAAGGTCACGTTCCATGACCGCAACGGACAGGAATTCAATTCCTTCCTGACCGGGGACGAGATTTTCATGATGGACACCGCCGTGCCGCGCAACGGCCGGGAAGATGTCTTCGTGGCCTCCTACAACGGCTACGTGTACCGGTTCGCTCCGGACGGGAAGCTCGTCTGGTGCCGGGCGCTGCCGGACAGCGTGGTCGTCGTCCGCGCCCTGCCCGACGGCGGCGCGGTCGCCGGCACGATCGGCGGTGATGTCTGCATCCTGACGCCGGACGGCAAAATCCGCGGACAGGTGAAGTTCCACGGCCGAATCGCGGATATTCTGGTCGACGGCAAAGAACTCCGAGTCGTGAGTCAGGGCGGAGAAATCGCCACGCTCAAATTCTGACCGGAGCAATCAGTGCCTGCGGCAACGACCGCGGGCCGGCAACCGGCGGACCGAAAGTCCGCCGGTTGTTTTTTGGGAAGGACCGGAGCAAAGGCTTCGCCGCGGGAGACTGCCCGGTTCATTCCGGCCTTTCCGAAAGTCCGGCACCGGGTTGCAGCTCCCGGCCCCCTGTGAACAGACCGTTTTTCCAAAATGATCCGAGTCCCCGTTTCCGTCGGAAGAGCACATGATGCCCCGCATACCGCGGAAACGACCGGGAGACGCCCGGAAGAGGGCCGGAGCGAGGAGGGAACGTGCCCGGACAGCCCCGGAACGGGCGGCGTGCGTCAGCGTTGATCCGCCTTCGCCGTGTCGTCCGGATAGAAGTAAAATTCACAATCCCGCAGCGCCTTGCCGCGGATGAACGCCTCGCCGCGGATGAACGCCGTCGTGGAGTATATATCCGCGCGCAATGCGCTCGGCGCCACCACCGTGACCGCCAGCATTCCGGTTGCCGGTTCGCCGGTGGCAACGTTCATGATATGGGCATATTTCCGCCCCTGAATCACCACGAAGCGTTCGTAGTCGCCGCTGGTCGCCACCGACTGGTCCAGCATCTCCAGCTTCCGATCCAGCACCGCATGGCCGCCGTGCGGATCGCGAACGGCAATCCGGTAATGCGTCCGTCCCGGCGGCGGCTCCGGCAGTACCCGCAGATTGCCGCCGAGGTCGATAATGCCCCGGCGCACGCCCAGCGCCAGCACCGCCTCGGCCGCCTTATCCACGGCGAAACCTTTGGCAATGCCGCCGAGATCGAAGGACATGCCCGGCACAGGAAAACGCACGCTGCGGCGCGCATCGTCAAACTCCACCCGGTTCAGGCCGATGCATTGTTTCGCCGCCGCAATCTCCGCCGCCGACGGCAGGGAGTCGCCCCGTTTCCGGTAAAATCCCCAGAGATCCATCAGCGGCCTGGCGGTAATGTCGAATGCCCCGTCGGAAAATTCATACGCCTGCCGGGCCGCCGTCAGCACCTCCCACAATTCCTCCGAACAGACGAACGGCGTTTCCGCCGCGGTCGCATTCAGCCGGGAAAGTTCACTCTCCGGATCGAAGAGATTGCAGACGCTCTGAATCCGCAGAAACGTCTCGCGAACCGCTTTCGCCGCTTTTTCCGCCTCTTCCCGGTCACCGTAAAACGCCACCGCGGCCCGAGTTCCCATCATCGGGAACTCCAGCACCAGCCGTTCCTCCGCCTCTTGAGCCCCGGTCCCGGCAGCGCCGCGTTCCGACGCCGCCGGCTCGGCCGGGGACCGTGCCGCCGCCCGGTCAGACCGGAACCACGCCAGCCCCACGCCCACCACGGCAATGATGATCAGCGTCCAGACATACTGCCGGCGGCTCATGGCAACCGGCTCGGAAGCGTTTTCCGGAGTGCGGTCATCCATTGGAAACCTCAGAGTCTTTCCACCACCACGGCGCAGACCGCCTCGTTCACCGTCAGCTCCACCGCGTCTTCCGGCGGCGTTTCGGTCAGGTGAAATTCCAGTGCCAGGATTTCTTCCTGAATATACGCCCGGAACGCGTCCAGCACCGCCCGGAACGGCACCGGGGCGAAACAGCTCACCCGGATTCGGTCGGCCACGTCGAAATTCCGTTCCTTGCGCAGATTCTGCAAGCGGCTGACGAATTCCCGGGCGAAGCCTTCCGCTTCCAGTTCCGGCGTCAGGGCCGTTTCCAGCGCAATGGTCACCCCGCTCCCGGTGGCTACGGCCATGCCGCCCTTTTCCTCCCGCAGCACCAGCAGATCGCCTTCGGCGATTGCCGCGCTGGTCCCGTCCGAGAACACCAGCGTCCGGGTTTCCCCCTTCAGGATCGCGCCGATCTCGGCGGAAGTCAGCGCCGCGATCTGTGCCGCCGCCTCCTTCATATGGCGGCCGAGCCGCCCGCCGAGCACCTTGAAATTGGCCTTGGCGCTACGCCGCACCAGAGAATCCTCATCGGCGCTGAGCTCCACGTGCTTGACGTTCAACTCGTCGGCGATGATCTGGAAGGTTCCCTCCAGCAGCGCCGCCGCCTCCGCGTCCGGCGCCACCAGCACCGCCCGGGCCAGCGGCTGACGCACCTTCAGATTATGCTGGGTACGCAGGAACCGCCCGAGCGAAACCGCGTTCATGGTCAATTCCATCTGGCGCTCCAGCGCGACGTCGCGGCAGTCGTCCGGTTCGGGGAAATCGCAGAGATGCACCGATTCCGGCATCGCCTCTGTCCGCAGCGTCCGGTAGATCGCCTCGGTAGTGAAGGGAATGAACGGCGCCGCAGTCTTCGCAAAGGTCAGCAGCACATAATACAACGTGGCGTACGCGTCGTTCTTGTCCGCGTCGTCCTGACTCTTCCAGAAACGCCGCCGGCTGCGGCGGATGTACCAGTTGGTCAGGTCGTCCACGAATTTCGAAAAACGGTTGGCCGCCTTCTGCAAATTGTAGGCGTCGAGCTCAGTCCGGATCTCCTCGACCATCTG